>JBGQGR010000496.1:0-3180 GCA_041497495.1 Anaerolineae bacterium
AGTATTAAGCATTCTCGCCGATGTTTCGCAGCGCGCCGATGTCGAGCGCTTAACCGGCGAAGCGTTAGATCATTTCGGCCGCGTCGATGTGTTGATCAACAACGCTTCGGCCTTAGGTCCGACGCCGATGCTATACTTAGTGGATTACCCGATTGAAGATTTTGAATCGGTGCTGCGCACGAACGTGACCGGCCCGTTTATGCTGACCCGCGCGTTGATCGGGCAAATGCTCACGCGTAGCGGCGGATCGATCATCAACGTGAGTTCGGACGCGGGGGTCGTCGGTTATGCCACGTGGGGCGCTTATGGTGTTTCGAAAGCCGCGCTCGATCATGTGACTCGAACGTGGGCGGCAGAGTTGCAAGATACGGGCGTTCGAATCAACAGCGTCGATCCGGGTGATATGGATACGGCGATGAAACGTGCTTCGGAACCAGATGGTGATGCGTCTCAATGGACTAAGCCTGAAGCGGTCACGCCCGTTTTTGTCTATCTGGCTTCCGATGAATCCAACCAAATTAACGGTCAACGCTTTGATGCCCAGGCGTTTGCCAAAGAACGAACAGCGAAGGCGAGTCGATGAGCGCTGTGATCAAAACGGTTGAACCCGTGCTGCGCTTTTCACTGCCGCCTGAACTCGAAGCGCATGAACCGCCCGAGCATCGCGGCGTGCGGCGCGATCAGGTTCGTTTGTTAGTCCTGCCGCGCTTCAAGGGTGAGTTCGTTCACACGCGCTTTGATGCGCTGGGCGATTTCTTGCGCGCAGGCGATCTGCTCGTGGCGAATACTAGTCGAACACTACCGGGGCTTTTGCGGGCGCACGATGAGCGCGGTGATCCGATCGAAGTTCGTCTGGCTCAACGTCGGACTTCTGATCGTTGGGATGTCTTGCTGCTGAACGGTCGCACGCATGTCGGTCGAGCGGGTATGCAGCTCGATTTCGGCCAAGGCCTATCGGCGCGGATCATTCAGCGACAATCCGATCAGCCGTTCTTATGGCAGTTGGAATTCGATCGGTGCTGCACGCAGCTGCTCGATCTGATTTATCGTTTGGGCGAACCCGTGCGCTATACCTATGTCATGAATGCGCTGCCGATCGATCTTTATCAAACGGTGTATGCGAATGAACCCGGTTCGGTCGAGATGCCGTCGGCCGGGCGACCCTTCACGTGGGAACTGCTGCTGAATCTTCGGCGCAAGGGTGTTGGCTTTGCGACACTGTCGCTGCATACCGGCTTGTCCTCGACGCGTGATGATGCCGTCGACGCAACCCGTCCTAATTACGACGAAGAATTCGATGTGCCACAGAGCACGGCGAATTTGATCAACGCCACGCATCAGCGCGGCAGTCGAGTGATCGCCGTGGGCACCACCGTTGTCCGCGCACTCGAAACCGCCACACGCTCCAACGGCGTAGTGACAGCTGCGCAAGGTCGCACTCGATTGCACATTGCGGCCGGTCATCAGCTGCGTGTCGTCGATGGGTTGATCACCGGTCTGCATGAACCACAGGCGAGCCATCTCGATCTATTGAGCGCATTCATTGACCCGTTACGGTTGCAAGCCGCCTATCTTGAAGCGATCGATCATCGCTATTTGTGGCACGAGTTTGGCGATATGAACTTGATTATCTAACGAGTGTCTTGCTCAGATTGACGCCGAAACATTAATGCGATACAAATTATCAAGCAACTATTACAAGTTGCGTTTTAGTGACAGACAGCATTCTTTATGGACGAAGCCACACACGAAGCCATCGACGAAGTATTAAGCCGCGCGCTGGAACGTATCAAGCACGCGTCGCAGCTGCTGATCGATCAGCCGGACATCACACGTGAACTCGGCGTGGCACGGAGATTGATCGAAGCGGCGATGCATGCCGCGCGCGCCGAATCGACCGGCAGCGATGCGCTCGACGGCGATGCGCGCTATCGAGCGATCCCACAAGACGATCTGCTGCCGATGCCGCCGCTGACCATGCGCGAAGAAGAAGTGTTGAAATTGGTGTCGGAAGGCTTGCGCAACAAAGAGATCGCCGCGCGGCTCGGCATCACCGAGCGGACGGCGACATTCCATGTCGGTAATGTGTTGTCGAAGTTAGGCGCAGATGGCCGCGTCGAGGCGATTCATTTTGCGCGGAAGCGCGGATTAATTTAGTTTCTTCAGGTGAGAAAACCTCAAAGGTTTCATCCGATCGGCTGGCTCGGCGGGCTGGCCGGATTGATCGATGCTCAGGCCACGCTTGATCATCGATCGAAACCTTTGTGGTTTTGGGCAACAATGAAACTCGATCGCCGGCTGGGATCGAGTTTCTGTTTGTGGGAGTTGGGCCCAACGGTTTGGGGCAGTGGCTGGTGGGTAGGCAGAGTCATTTTCATTATTGGCAGCCACGCTATCCCTTGACGTAGGACAACTTTTCGCAGATGGAACCGTGCTTCACTTGGAATATATCGACTCCGCGGACATGTCCCTTTTTTCCTGCCACATCTACCCAGTCGTATCTCCAGCGCATAATGCACCGAATACCAAGGCCAAAAATCTCCTCGATTTCGATGTGGGCCTGGGGCGACTCGCGGAAGAAGTCCTGCCAAAACTGAGTGACTACTTCCTTCCCCGAGTACACAGCGCCGTCGGGGGCTGGATCAGTGTTTTCGAAGACACAATCGTCGCTCATCAGCTGCATCATACCCGCGACATCATGACGGTTGGAGGCCTCATTGAACTCAAGGACGACGCGGGTCGCCGATTCTAACCGTGACATGCGGATTGGACTCATAGAGATAACACTTCCTTCAACAGAAAGCCGACTAGCTGCCTAACGGAATGGCTCAGCGGCAGCGCCGTCGCCTGCACGCTTTGTTAGCCCGCTTTTTTGCTTGGAAGGACTCTTTTTCTTGATCTGTATCAAGATGCTTAATGCTCAAGGATGTGCTTCAACTTTTCATAATCCGAGTCGGAATCCTTCTTTATTGAACTTGCAATTAAAGGTTCAAGTAACCTCATAAACCCGCTGGTTATCATAACGAATTTGTAGGTTAGTCGTGTTCCACCGTTCTCGTTCTCGAAGGTATAACTAACCGTGACTTGTGGCTTAGTATGGGTCTTGGTGGCAAAGTATTTGTTCGGCTCGAAGTCTGTGATTTCTGCCTGAATTTCAGACTGTCTTGGTCCCGTGCGCCG
>JBGQGR010000497.1:0-3179 GCA_041497495.1 Anaerolineae bacterium
CCGTTTCGATTTCAACGAGGTCTTCGGGACCGGTTGATGGTGTCAATTTGAGACAGATGGACCGAGTCTCAATCGGAAGGCTCGAACAGGATCTGATCTCCGGGCTCGGTCCCGCTCCGCTCCGCCGCGCCAGCCGCCAGTTCGAGCGCTCGGCGGGCGCCGAACACCATCGAAGAGACGCGCCAGGGTCTGAGGTTGCGATTTATGCGCATCACCCGGTCGGCGCGGTCCAGGAATACGATGTCGATCGCGAAGCGCATGAAAAACATGTGCATCCACATGATCGGCGTGAAGCGGCCGTTGTCGAACAGCAGGCCGTCGGTTGGGGCGATACTTTCGCGGCCGAGCAGACCGCGGCTCTGACCGCCGAGGCCGCCGGCGTTCTCGACGCGCTCGCATAGCACGGTGCCTCGAGTCTGATTGAGTGCGCGCACCAGATTCCCCATCGCCAGATCCTCACCGAAGCGACCGCGGCCGGGTGCCGGGGCTGTCTCGCGCAATCATCATGTAATAAAATCGGCTCGGTTTCATGGGCTTCATTCCGATATTTCTCGAAGTAAGCGGCCGGCGATGCGTGGTGATTGGGGGCGGCGAGGTCGCGGCGCGCAAGGTCGACTCGCTGCTCGAGGCGGGCGCGGAGGTCACGGTTGTCGCGCCTAGTTTGGGGCCGGCGATGAAGCTGTTGGTCGGGCGTGGTCGCCTGACGCATGTGAAGCGGGCGTACCGCAGCGGCGATCTCGACGGCTGCGAGTTGGCGTACGCGGCGACCGACGACGTGGAGCTGCATCGGCAGATCGCGGCCGAAGCCGAAGCGCTCGGAATACTGCTCAACGTCGCTGACGAGCCCGAGCTGTGCACCTTCATCGCGCCGGCCGTGGTCAGGCAGGGCGCGCTTCAAATCGCGATTTCGACCGGCGGCGCGTCGCCGGCATTTGCGGCGCGGCTCAGGCGCGAGTTCGATCGTAGCGTATACCTCCAACATCACCAATCTCGATCCGCTGCCGCACAATTTGATCTTCGAGCGTTTCCTCAATCCGGGCCGCATCAGCATGCCCGATATCGATCTCGACTTCCCCGATGATCGCCGCGCCGAGATGATCGATTACACCGTGCGTAAATATGGCAAAGATAAAGTCGCGCAGATCGTTACCTTCGGCACGCTCGGCGCGCGCGCCGCGATCCGCGATGTAGGCCGCGCGCTCGATATTCCATTGAACGATGTCGATCGCATTGCCAAGCTTGTGCCGAATATTCCCGGTAAACCGATGACGCTGCGCGAAGCGATCGATCAGATTCCCGAACTCAAGCAATTATACGCATCAACCGATTACATCCACGAGTTGATCGACACCGCGATCAGCGTTGAAGGCACGGTTCGCAACGTCGGCACGCATGCCGCGGGCGTGGTGATCTCCGATCGGCCTTTGATCGAATACACGCCGCTGCATCGACCGACCAAAGCAGATGAAGCCAGTCCGCTCGAATCGATCACGCAGTTCGAGATGGGCGTCATCGAATCGATCGGCTTGTTGAAAGTCGACTTCCTCGGTTTGATCACGCTCAGCATCATGCGCAAAGCCTGCGATCTAATTAAAGCGAATCACGGTGTCGATCTGAATCTCACCAACATTCCCACCAACGATCCTGAAGCCTTCGCGTTGATGTCACGCGGTGAAGTGCTGGGTATCTTTCAAGTGGAAGGCAGCGGTATGCGCCGGATGTTGATGGACATGCGTCCGACGAAATTCGAAAATATCGTGGCCGCCATTTCGCTCTTCCGCCCCGGCCCGATGGAATTCATTGGGACGTACATCAAGCGCATGCACGGTGAAGAACCGATCAAGTATCATCATCCCAGCATCGAACCGATCTTGGCCGAGACGTTCGGCATTATCGTGTATCAAGAACAAATCATTCAGATCGCCGTGACGTTGGCCGGTTACGCGCCCGGCGAGGCGGACGAGATTCGCAAAGCGGTCGGCAAGAAGATCGAAGAAAAGATTAAAGCGCATCGCGCCAAGTTTATCAAGGGCGCAGTCAACAACGGCATCGATCAAAAAGTGGCGGAGACCGTCTACGAAGAAATTGAATACTTCGCGCGGTACGGTTTCAATAAAGCGCACGCCGCCGACTACGCGCTGCTGACCTGCCAGACGGCTTATCTCAAAGCGTATTATCCGGTCGAGTTTATGACCGCGCTCATGACCTGTGAGAAGAGCGTTGAAAAGATCGGCTTGTTGATTGTCGAATGCAAACGCATGGGCATCGATGTCTTGCGGCCCGATGTGAATCATAGCGATCTTGATTTCACGATCGAAACTTCACCTAACGGCAAACGATCGATCCGCTTCGGCATGGCGTCGATCAAGAATGTTGGCGAAGGGCCGGTGAAAGCGATCCGGGAAGCCCGACGTCCTTCGGCAGGTTCAGGCGGCGGCAGCTTCAAGAGCTTGGAAGATTTTGCGCGCCGCGTCGATCTGCGCGTGGTCAATCGCCGCGCACTTGAAGCGTTGATCAAAGTCGGTGCATTGGAGGATTTTGGTAATCGTGCTCAACTGTTGCAAATACTTGATCGATTGATGGGCTTGAGTTCGGGCGCGCATCGCGCAAAAGATGTCGGCCAAATATCTTTGTTCGGCGCGCAGATGGACGAAGGCGACGGCGCGATCGGCAAGCTGCCCAAGATCGAAGATGCGCCCATGCGTGAAAAGTTGGCCTGGGAAAAAGAATTGATCGGCGCATATGTGTCCGAGCATCCGGTAGCTCGAGCCTTAGCAGACCTGCAAGATCAAATCACACACTTGAGCGGCGAGTTGAATGAAGACCTGAATCAGCAAAAAGTAACGATGGTCGGATCGGTGGTCACTTCGCGCACGATCATGACCAAGAAGAATGAACCGATGGGTTTCATCACGCTCGAAGATGTGCAAGGCACTTTTGAATGTGTGGCGTTTCCGAAAACTTGGAAACAAACACAAGCGCTCTGGCAGAAAGATAAGATTGTGTTAGTGCGTGGCCGGGTCGATGGGGCCAGCCGCACGCCGAAGCTGCTGCTCGATTCTGCGACGGATAATTTGCAGGTCATCGAGCCAGTTAATCAGGGGGCAGGGGGCAGGAGGCAAGAGACAAGTGGCAAAAAGACAGCGGCCAGCGGTCAGCGTCTAGTGTCTAGCGATAAG
>JBGQGR010000498.1:0-3167 GCA_041497495.1 Anaerolineae bacterium
GTGCAGCGGCCAGGGACACAGCGATGTTGAGCGGAGGGCTGTTTCAAAACAACCAGGCCGGTAACTCTGGCGGTGGGTTGCATGCCTATGGTTCCGCGATTCTCACTGGAACGCGCTTCATCAGCAATACGGCTTCGTATGGAGGCGGCGCGTACGTCGCGCTTACAGCGACCGTCGTCAACGGCGCGTGGATCGGCAACCACGCCGTTGGTTTATTTGGGGCTGGCGGCGCACTGTATGCCGGAACGCTGTTTATGACCAGCACACAGCTAATCAACAATCAAGTGGATTCTGGTTACGGAGGCGGTCTGTATGCGGTAGGTCAGGCTACATTAACCGGTGGGAGCGTCGAGCAGAATTACGCTTTCAACGGGGGCGGCGGCCTCTATGCCCAGGCAGCAGTGTCGATCAGCGGCACGCAGATTTTGAGCAACACGGGGCTGTATGGCGGGGGTGGTGTGTTTGGCGATTCAGTCGGGCTGACGAACAGCCGCGTAGAAAATAACACGGCTTCGCAAGATCGAGGCGGCGGCGTATTCGCGCACGACGCGTTGATCGTCAACACCCAATTCATCAGCAACTCGGCTCAATCGGTGGGCGGCGGGCTGTATGCCACCGGCGTTATGGACGGTTCGCAGCGGATCAGCATCAACATCATCGGCAGCGTGTTCGAGCGCAACTCGCTGAGCGATCTGTTGAATTCGCAAGGCGGCGGTCTGTACGCACTGGAGGCTGCATCCATCAGCGGCACGCAGTTCTTAACGAATTCGGCCGGTGCAAGCGGTGGTGGCGCGTACATTTCCAACACCGCGGTGTTATCGAATGTAATCTTCAGCGGGAACACATCACCGCACAGCGTTGGCGGCGGATTGTACACGCGCCGGTTTGCGACGATTCGGTCCGGGCAATTTATCAGCAACAGTGCGCTGGGGGGCGGCGGTCTATTTAGCTTCGCGGGCGCAGAAGTCCGATCGGCAGATTTTAAGAACAACGCTGCCTCATTCAACGGCGGTGGTGTGTTTGTCTATGGCCTGCTGACCTTGATCGATGATCGATTCATCAGCAACACTGCCGCGGATTCAACGGGCGGCGCCTATGCGAGTGGCCCGCTCCGCGCCTACGACTCTCATTTTGAAAACAATCGTGCGTTGACCGGTGGGGGCGGCGCGCTGTATGCCGAAAACAATATCCAGATATCGAAGACGTTGATCATTTCCAACAGCGCACACCTGGGCGGAGGCGTGTACTTGTATTGCGGCCAAGGCTATATCGTCAATTCGCTGTTCGCGCGTAACACCGCCAGCACGGCGGGCATCAATCCCGGCCAGGGGGCAGCACTAGCATTGAATGACTGCACCAACTCAAGCTTCTTCAGTGCCGGCAACGTGAAAGTCGTTCACACCACCATCGCCGATACCCGTTTGAATCCTCGCCAGGCGATTGCGATTTTCAGCGGGACACTCAACGTGACCAACACGATCATCACCAGCCATTCGATCGCGATCAGCAACACTGGCGGCACGGTGTATGAAGATTACAACTTGTTCTTCGGCAACCCGATCACTCGATCCGGCTCATTGATCTCTGGCGGCGCGCACGATGTGTTCAGTGATCCGAAGTTTGTCGATCCCGTTCACAACAATTTCCACATCCTCGCCGGCTCAGCCGCGATCAACACAGCGATCAATGCCGGTGTTTCGATCGATTTCGACGGCCAGGCGAGGCCATTTGGTCCGGGATTCGACATCGGCTACGATGAATATGTGGCGCTGAAAGTTTATCTGCCGATCGTGTTGAAGAATCATTAAGCGCGGTCGGTCGCAGGCGCTTCACGGATTAAGAAGAGCCGTCTCTTTTTTATTATCCAAAAATCGGAACAGTATTGGTATTCTGGCCAATATTAATCAGGTTATACTCTTTTATAAGCCAACAGTTTACGAACGCGGAAGAAATGCTGAAAGCACCGCGGTACATTCTGAATGAAGAAGTGAAACGGGCCAAACAGCAAGAATAACTTGGGAGGGATAGCATGTCACGTTTCATTACGCATTACGTAGCTACTCAGCTGTCACTGCGACCCTGTAAAAAGCGGACAGGGCAGGTGAGCGTTGTTTGCGACGACGCCTAGCGGCCCACTTGAGCGCGGTGCGCTCAGGGTATGGGCAGCAGTCTCCGGCGCAGACGGCAATGTTCGCTGATCGACATGGACGCTTTGCGGCTTCGCAAAAACTTGTCCTGAGCGAAGCCGAAGGAGCGCTCGCAATGACGCAGGCTGAGTAGTTGCCATTAAGCTGTTTACCTCGCGCCTCGCAGCTTAATCTCTGTGTGTGGTCTCCAATCAAATGCCACTCAGCGTGTCCTCTCGAGGGGCCGACCACTGAGCACCCGTTCATTGCTACAGGAGGCAAAAAATGAACCGCAATTTCGTTGTCAGTTTGTTCGGTAGTTTCATTGGGTTTGGAATGTTGTTACTTTTGCTCAGCGCGGCCGGCATCGTCGGCGCACGCGGTGCGGACGTGGCTCGATCAGATGTGTCGCGCGTCAATGAGGTGAGCGCCGCCACGCCATTGACTTCGACCTTCACGTATCAAGGCCAACTCAAGACCAGCAGCGGCAGTCCCGTCAGCGCGACGTGCGATTTCCAATTCGGCTTATGGGATTCAGCCAGCGGCCCAGCACAAATCGGCATCACCCAAACGGTGAGCAGCGTGAGTGTGAGCGGTGGCTTGTTCACCGCGTTGTTAAATATCGGCAATGAATTTGGCAACACTGCATTTAATGGCAACGCGCGTTGGCTGTCGATCGCGGTGCGTTGTCCAACCGGTGGCGCGTATACGCCGTTGATATCGCGACAGCCATTGACCGCACTGCCGTTTGCCTTGCCCGGTCTGCGCACGTTTCCGAATGCGACCAGTCCCAACATCATTGGCGGCTACAGCGGCAATACCATCGGCGGGGCGTCGTCGTATGGTGTAACCATCGGGGGTGGCGGAGAAGCCGGCGGCTTGGAAAACAGCGTGCAGGGCAGCAACGCGACCTACGCAACGATCGGCGGGGGTGTCGCTAACAGGATCAACGGGACGAATGTCTATCACTCCGTCATTGGCGGCGGCTATAGCAACACCGTCAGCGCAGTCGGAGCCACCGCCAGCGGGGGCGATCTCAAC
>JBGQGR010000499.1:0-3160 GCA_041497495.1 Anaerolineae bacterium
ATCGGCGGGCAGAGATCGATCGAGCGCGCGCACCAGATCGCGTTTCGTCTCGATCGATTCGATCATCATATCGATCGCCACGTTCGCCGTTTTCGCATCGTCGGCCAATCGACGTAGCGCGTTGGAATCGGCCAGGTCTTCGACGAGATACATCGCTACTTCATGACCGGCGTCGACGCACAGCGACGACAAATCTTCGACGAACGGCGATTCGCCCGCGATGAGAATTTTTTGTTTGGCGCTTAAACTCTTTTTAGCCATTGCGAATCGAAGTCGGCGGAATCTCGCCCGCCTTAAGCAAAATATTTACTTCCAGCCGCGCGACGTGTAGGCTGCGACCACCATCACACACACCGGCACGCCCGTGCATTCAATCCCGGCAATTTCGGTATGAATCGGCCCGTAAGTGTATGGCCGACGATCCATCAACGATTGGACAGTCAAGATCGTATTGGTATGCACCTCGTCTTCACTCGATCCGGATTGTTCGACGAACAGTCCGCGCATGTCACTGGGGTCTTGCGTCCAACCCAGACCGGCCCAGGCCCATTTGCCTTTTTCGGTTTCGACGCGATGTGCCATGACCACATACAATCGATCGCCGTAATCTTTCGGCTCACCGACAAACGGCGCTTTCTCGATCGTGCTATATGGCGGGATCACCGATGACAAGTGCAGCAAATTATAGTTGCCGACTTTGGCATCGTACATCGCGTTGTCGAAAGCGGCCAGTGGTGTCGGCCCATCGCCGCGGCCAACGGTCATATAAATTCTCATTCAGTCTCCCTCTTCGAATGGGTATAGTCGTAAAATCCGCGACCGGATTTGCGCCCGAGCGTACCACCATCGACCATGCTTTGTTGGATCGGATGCGGTCGATAACGCGGCTCGCCGAAATACGCTTCATAAACCGATTTCGTCACGGCCAGATTGATATCGATCCCGATCAGATCCATCAGCTCGAACGGCCCCATCTTGAAGCCGGCCGCGCGCACAATCCGATCGATCGTCTCGACATCGGCGACGTGATGATCCAACAGCCGCAGCGCTTCGCCATAAAACGGCCGCGCCACGCGATTGACGATGAAGCCCGGCGTATCGCGCGCGACGACCGGCGTCTTGCCCCACCGCCGCGCCAGATCGATCAAGCGGCTGACCGTTTCATCAGACGTCCGATCGCTCTTGACGACTTCGACCAGGCTCATCATCGGCGCGGGATTGAAAAAGTGCAGTCCCGCCACTTTATCCGGTCGCTGTGTTGCGCCACCCAGCGCAGCGATCGATAAAGATGACGTGTTGCTGCACAACAAACTTTCAGGCGGGCATAGATGATCCAGCGTGCTAAAAATGTCGCGTTTAAGTTGTAAGTTCTCCGGCACCGCTTCGATCACCAATGCGGCATCCTGCATCTCATTGAGATCGGTGGTCAAGCGGATCCGATCGAGCGCAGCTTGCATCTCCGTTTGATCGATCCGCTTCTTCTCAACGTGGCGCCGCAGAACCGATTGAATGTTGTCGAAGCCGCGCTGCGCCAGGGGCAGATTCACATCGTACATCACTACGCCATGACCATGCTGCGCCGCGACTTGCGCGATGCCGTTGCCCATTGTGCCTGCACCAACAATTCCGATAAGGTCCATAGCTGTCCTCATTGCTTCAGCAACTTGAATGAATCTAAAAATCTTTGTGCATCCGCTGATATTTGCTGGCCATTGGGGATGATCGCCATTGTTTGATATAAACGCTGGCCGACCAAAAAATACCGATCGATGAGCAACACTGCTGGCTGTCCGTTTTGCGCCGGAACGCTCACTTGAATCTCGCGGCCCGGATAATTATTGAGCAGCAATTTTTGCTCGCTCACCAACGTGCCGCCCGAATTTGCTACCGCACCATCGCGGCTGCCGTCCAACAATTTTTGTGGATCAGAATGCCCCACTGCGTTGGCCGGGTAATCGGCATACATGGCGATATACGATCCGGATTGATTGTCAATCGACGCGCTGTAGAGATCGACCGATCCGCCGGTAGTATCGACGGCTTGTTTCTGCTCGATCGGTTTGCCCGGCATCACGATCGAGTAACCGCCCGCCGTCGAAGTGAATTCTTGCCAGGCGGTTTGTCCGGCTGAAAAGAGTGTCCGCACATTAGTCGTAGTGACTAACAATAAGACGAGCAGCGCATAACACAGCAGCGTCACACCCGCCGAGACCACCACCCGCCGACGAGTTTGCCACGCCGATCGACGAGCAATGTCCAGACAAACATATGCTCCGCCGAACCCGATCGCACCTGCCAGCGCACCGCCCAACGTGATGATCGGAACAGCGATGCACGCGACAATGAAAATCCACGCCCACTTCGGTAAAGGAACTCTAAGGGAAGCGGGTTGGCCCGTTGTTATCGACAGACCATCGATCGATAGATCGTAATCGATTTTGGTCCAATGGGTTCGCGTGTGAACGGTGCACGCATGTTTGCCGATTTGAAAGGAATCATCCGTGCCGAAGTCGGTCGCATACGAACGACCTTCATGTACGACTTGTCCATCTACTCGAATGGTATGCTTGGTTGACCACACCCCGCGCTCAAATTCAATTGTGTGTAGGCTATCTTCGAGAGTAATTGACCAGACATTCTTCGTCATGCAGGTTTTTTAGCCATTCAACATTTACTTGCCCACAAACTTTGGCGATCGCTTTTCTAAGAAGGCCTGCACCCCTTCGTGATGATCTTGCGATCGACCGGCGATCTCCTGGGTGTGCGCTTCGTAGTCAAGTGCATCATTCAGATCGACCGTCAAGGCATGATTCATCGCGCGTTTGGTGAGACCCATGCCGCGCGTTGGACCTTGCGCCAATTTCTTGGCAAGTTCCAGCGTCGTTGGCATTAACTGATCAGTGGGCACAACTTTATTGACCAGGCCTAACGACAGCGCCGCGTTCGCATCGACAAGATCATTTGTGTAAGCCAACTCTAAGGCTTTACCCAAACCGACAATTCGCGGCAGAAAATACGCTGTGCCTGAATCCGGCGCGAGGCCAATTCCGATAAAAGCCAATCGGAACTTGGCCGCTTCTGAGGCATATCGAATGTCGCAAGCGAGCGCGATGCCCCAACCCGCACCCGCCGCCGCGCCGTTAATTGCCGCAATGATCGG
>JBGQGR010000500.1:0-3158 GCA_041497495.1 Anaerolineae bacterium
CGTCGGGCGCGATCGTTTCGGCCGCTTCATCCAGTCGGATCACATTGAGTTTGCGATCGAGTCCCCAGTAACGCTGGTTGACGCGATCGAGGATCCACACACCGCCACCCGGACGCGGAGCCATATCGAACGGCAAGAAGTCCACAGCCGTGGGCCACAGCATTTGACGCGGCGATCCCGTCGCGTGCAGATCGAACACGAGTAAGCCTTTGGGTTCCAACACGCCCACGACGAGGTAATGATCTTCGGTAACGGCGAGACCACTGAGCGGCAATGAGGCGATCGGTTGGGGTATATCCTTCAAGCCGAAATCGCCATAGCGTTGCTGTGGTTCGCACTCTACGCCATCACCTGCCGCCCAGAAGTGCGCACTGCGACTGGTACCCGCCGATTCCACACGAATCTCTGTGCCTGATTCGCTGATCCAATACCAGTTGCCGTAGCGATCGCGCCCTGCGCCGCGGCGTCGATTGAAGGTGAGCACGTCATCGTAGGGCGACGTCTTGAACTGGACGAGGCGCGCCTGCAAGGTCAATTCATCGTTGGCTGTGTACCAATCCAGGCACGACTCATTGTGCAGGACGGGTGAGGTCAGCCAATGCTCCGCCAGCGGGCGGCCATCGGCGGCTAGGCAGTTGGCCCAGTCGTCACGGCCTAATAAGAGATGATAGCGAGTTTCGTTAGCGTCCATTTACGAACATTCTTCCGGGATCACCGGCACCGGCTTGAACATACCGGGATCGCTCGCCGTCGTCGTCGTTGTTGTCGTCATTTGGGGCCGCAGTTGATCAATCTCAATGGGCGCGCCGACGCTGATGGCAATGCCCGCAATACGCGGCAGTTCTAGGCCCGTCATGCTGATATCATTGCTGGGTAGGTTCGATTCGGTGGCGATGATCACATCGGTGATCAACAGCACATCGCGCACGCGGCTGGCCACGGCCATCAACTCCCGATCGACCACGGGCTTCAACAACGGCCAGCCCCGATCGGGATCGGCGTTGTCCGCGTTGGGCAGCGGCGACAGGAAGTTATAGAGCGTGCTCTTGATGGTTTCGCGCACCAGCGCCACGCTCGCGCCTGCTACTGTTTTGAAGCCGACCGAGATCCAGATCGGTTTATAAGTGGGCCCGCGCAAGAAAACTTCAGTGGTGACCAACCGGCGCGGATCGAGATACGCGCACACGGCATTGATGAAAATTTGATCGGGTTCAGGCGTGTCCGGGTGCAGTGCATCGTATTTGGGCACCAGCATCACTGTCACTGCGCCAGGCGCATCGCCCAGTTGACTCTGCGACAATTTGGGATTGAAAGCGGGCAACACTTCCACGCGGCCGATGTTGACACCGGGTGTGCGCTTGGTGATTGTTTCAAAATCGGCGGTGTTTACCAACCGATCGCGATGCTGCAGATACCGCGCGATCTGTTTCTCCCCGTCGCTCACTGTCTCGGCTTCGGCGCCGCGCCACGCGCGCACCGGATTGCTGACTTTGATCCCGGCGGGCAGCGCCGGCCCATTGTTGATGGCTGCCGGCCCGACATTGCCTTCACGCCCCAGTCCGTAATCGTAACTGGCGCGCAGCACGGCGCCGCGCGGCGGACGTCGGCCATGCGTGCCGTCCCCGAAGCGCAGCACACCGGCTTCCGCATCGAGCGTGAAGACATTGATCTTCGTATTGATAGCCGGGGCGACGCTGGGCGATTGGCGCAGATCGGGCGCGGGCACTTCCGGCCCGGTGGCCAGCAGATCGTCGATCTCGGTCCAGTGTTCTTCTGCGCCCGTCGGCAAGGTGACGCTCAGTTGAACAGTGTTGGGTATCACCGGCGTCTTGGAAAGTGTGATGGATTGATCGGGTTCACCGGTAGCCACGGGCAGCAGTTCATTCGCCACACGCGCGCGCTGATCGACAAAGACACCATTGATGCCCGCCCACATCACTTTGAACTGCGCGGACCTGGGCGCGACAATGCGCAACCAGGTGATGACGCGATCGTTCAAAGTGGTGTCTTCCAGGTTCGGCGGAAAATCTCCGACGCCGCTTTCGAGCGGATCGAAGTTGTTCCACAGGGTAAGTTGTTCGGCAGGCGGCAGCGTGATCTGGATCACGGCCGGATCGATCGGGACTTCGCTCGTCGCCAGCGTTTGATACGCGGGCACACGATCAAGCGGGTTGGTGGGCAGGCCGCCGCTGGGTGGAATCTTGGGCAGCTGATAATCCAGCAGATTCTGGCTTTCGGCTGGCGGCGTGCCTGGCGTCAGGGTGCGCTGCGGCGTATCGAAGTACGGCACGAGGCCGAGGTTGAGCGTCTTGCCGCCGATCGCTTCACGCGCATCGTCGATGGTCTGATCGTAGGGTTTGTCGCTGGCGCGCACCAGCAGCGCGATCCACAACGAACTATCCATGGTGTCTTTACCCAGATCGATGCCGCCGGTCGGTCGGGTCACCAGCGGGCGCGTGTCATACATGCGCAGCTGTGCCGGATCGGACGGCGGTTGACCGCGAAACGAGGCGTACAGCTGCGTGTAGTAATCGCGCACTTGCTGCGGCACGTCGGTCAGTTCACGCTTGTAGAAGACCTGCGCCTCGATGGGCAGCACGTCGAGCGCCGCTGCGGTACGATATGGCACCTGCCCGGCGCGTACTTCAAGGTTGTTGTTGAGCGTCAACGTTTGCAGTGCGCCGCGTTCGTTGTTGAACGTGACCAAGCCGCGCGCCGACGAAGCCGCTTGCAACGGCACACCCAGCAGCGACAAGAATTTGCGGCGGTTGCGTTCGGGAATCTGGTTGCTGCGATACAGCAAGTTCTCGGTGAGAAAGGCAAAGACTTGCAGCAGCGTGACGCCCGGATCACTCTGGTTGAAGTTGGTCCACTCCGGGTTGTGAATCGGAATGCGGGCCAGCGCTTCATCCAGCAAATCCTGATAGCGGCGATCGTCTAATGTTGGAATGGTTAGCGGCATGTGATACCCCTTGCCCTAACCCTCTCCCTAAAATGGAGAGGGAATGTCAACCGTTGAGCGTCACACTCAAACTCACTCGTTCACGCGCTTGCGTCGCCACCAGCTTGTAGGTGATGGTGGCAATGGCGGCCTGCGCGTCGTTCGGATCGGATTCCACATCCACGGACTCGACGCGGATGCGCGGCTCCCACGCGGC
>JBGQGR010000501.1:0-3151 GCA_041497495.1 Anaerolineae bacterium
CCCGCAGTCCTATCGGCGTGCCTTGCGGCTCGCTTTCCTCAGACGAGGAGAACTACGGGCTTACCACGTTCCGCTCCAGTAACTCCGCAGGTTAGGTCTGCCTTATTCGCCGGTAGTGATAGTTACCCATGGCAAGGGACCATGCAGCCCGTGCGCCTCACTACAATGCTTTTTAGCCCAAGCTTGTTTCGTGTCTTCAG
Organism: Anaerolineae bacterium; assembly: GCA_041497495.1. Lineage (GTDB taxonomy): Bacteria > Chloroflexota > Anaerolineae > Fen-1058 > Fen-1058 > JBGQGR01. Next base: position 201 of record JBGQGR010000501.1, read on the forward strand.
CTTGTTGGTGATGACGACGTGTATCAGGCATTTACATGAGTTGACCCTACTGCTAACCCTAGCCCTTCTCCTTAGACACTTCGGAGAACACACGCGCCTCGCGGTCTGTGTGCCGACTTGCGTCGGGGATACATTGTCGGCGGAGCTTCACAAACTGATGTTGCCGTCAGTCCATGTCCGCTTAGGGTACTGCTGATGGGACAGCAGGTCTTGTCACAAGTGATTCATGCAAGACAATTACTTGAGTGACTTCGTGTCGCACGTATCCATTCACCCCGCACGATTGAATTCTCCGCAAAACTACCGCTGGGCAAACCTTCGCATCGGCCCTCCGCCACTCGTGGCAAGAGGAACGGTTCCTGAGTGAGCATAGTTTGATTGAAGAGGAGAACGGAGACCGTCGATCATGATTGTGTTGACAGGCGGTCTTTTTATTTTGGCCTTCGCGGCGGTCAAGACTGTAGGGGTTCAGCATGTGTGAGACAGTTTTACGCTCAAAACTAAGAGACACTTTTTCGGCCTGCGTTGGGTGGGCATGTTGGGATCAGGCACTTCAGCAGCTTCACACTTAATGAAGGAAGCCCGTTATTCCCCTCGCTAGCCAGAAAGAAGTCTGACGGTCGGCAGTTCACGCAAAATCCCTCGCGGAATGACAGGTCTAGAACCTGGAATCGTTGGGCTAACAAAATACCGTAGCCTGACGGTCTACGGTATCGCTTTGTTGAGAGGATAAGATTTGTTAATGAAGAACTTCGGGTTATGAGTAGCAAAGTCAGATCGTATGCTTTTGACCGTCACGTAGGTCGTTTCAGGGTAACCTGAAGACAGACAATCCAAACACTACTGGCGAGTTGAGATTGTGTGCTTATTATTATACCGAAGAAGATCTTGAGTTGCAAGAGCAATTTTGATTACGTTCTACTTCCCCGCGTAGTTTCGCGGCGTTTCCAATAATCTTCCGACTCATTTCCGACACTTTTCCGACAACCATATCATCGTCGGGCGATCGTCTGTCGTCGATTCCCCCTGAGTCGCTAACTCGGCAGCCGATTTGGGTGAATCAGGCACCTATCATTGGCTAATTGGCCTCGTCACCCGAAATTTGAATGAAACTTGAATGATTCCTGAATGTTTTTTGAATCCACGCGCTGTGATTTGAAGTACGCTTTGGCTAAATTAATTCTTTTGCTATCAGCAAAGTTGAGTCGATGGTGTTTTTTCGGAACGGTTGTTGTTTTTTTGGTCTTATTCGGTGTCGAAATTGGCCAGATCGATATTGGGCGGCGTTCGAGTCTTTGAGTTGAACACACCGCCGTCGATAACTCAAATGATCAAGCAGTCGGTAGGGTCGTTTTGCGATCGCGAGCCGCTGCAAAAGTAGTAGTGGCGGATTGTTGAATTTCGGCCAATCGTGCCTGTGTATATCGCATCAGGCCAACATGGGACTGATCTGAAAGCGTAGGGCAACGGTGGATTGAGCGTGTCCTCTGCGTTGAGTATTAATCATTCGATGCTCATATAATCCAGCTAATGAAGAGTCGTGATTAGCTGGAAGTGATCGATGAAGCGCCTTGCCCGATGGACGATGATTGCTGTGGCCGGTGTCACCTTGGTTGCGGCCCTTGCGTTCTATCTGCTCACGATCGATCTGCCGGCACCCGACGATCTTCTCACTCGCGCTTCAACCGGATTGACCAAGATTGTCGATCGAAACGGTCAGCTGCTCTATGAGATCATCGATCCCCGATCGGGTGTCCGCACGCGTTTGAGTCTGGTCGAGATTCCACCATCGTGCCAGCAAGCCACTATCGCGACTGAAGACGCCAACTTTTACACCAACTCCGGTATCGATCTGCATGCGATTCTGCGGGCGTTGTTTCAAAACGCGCAATCGGGCGAGATTGTTTCGGGCGGCAGCACGATCACGCAGCAGTTGGCACGCAGGCTGCTCCTCTCGTCCGATGAGCGATCGCAACGCACTGTCATCCGCAAGTTGCGCGAGAGCATCCTCGCCGTGCGCATCACCGATCGATTCGGTAAAGACGACATCCTCACGTTGTACTTCAATGAAGTGTATTACGGCAACATGGCTTATGGTCTCGAAGCTGCTGCCCAATCGTACTTCGGCACATCGGCCCACAATCTTGATCTGGCGCAGTGCTCTTTATTAGCGGGTCTGCCGCAGATGCCGGCACAATACAATCCACTGATCGATCCCGAGGCCGCGCGCGCCCGTCAAGGAGTGGTGCTCGGCTTGATGGTGGAGCAGGGTTATCTCGATCGCTCCGAAGCTGATCGGGCAGCCGCTGAGCCGCTGAAATTCCGATCGAGCGGGCCGCTGATCGCGCCGCACTTCGTGGTCTACGTCCGCAATCAACTTGAAGCCGCCGTCGGCGCTGACGCGTTGTCATCAGGCGAATGGATCATCACCACCACGCTCGATCTCGATCTGCAGCGTGCGGCCGAAGTAGCCGTGACGCGTCACCTTGCCGATCTGCGCGATCATGAGGTGAGCAGCGCGGCGGTGGTCGTGATCGATCCGCGTACCGGCGAAATTCTGGCGATGGTCGGCAGTGCCGATTACAACGATACGACAATCGATGGCGCGGTCAATGCGGCGATCGCGCTGCGCCAGCCCGGCTCGGCGATGAAACCGATCTTGTATGCACTGGCCTTTGAGCGCGGTTGGTCGCCGGGCGATGTGGTCTACGATGTGCCGACCTCGTTTGTCGATGAATCAGGCGAGACTTACGTTCCAGCCAATTACGACAATCTTTTTCACGGCCCGGTCAGTCTGCGTCAGGCTTTGGCCAACTCTTACAATTTGCCTGCCGTGATTCTGCAGAAGCGCATCGGCACGGATGATTTTCTTGAAGAGGCTCGCCGCTTCGGCCTGAACACATTGGCTGATGCCAAACGTTATGGCCTGACGTTGACGCTCGGCGGCGGAG
>JBGQGR010000502.1:0-3133 GCA_041497495.1 Anaerolineae bacterium
AGCGCTGAGTACAATGTGATCATCGGATCGCGGTATGTGCCCGGCGGCTCGCTCGATAAACAGTGGGAACAAGGCCGCGTGTTCTTATCCGCCTGGGCGAACTTTTACGCGCGCAACATTCTGCGCTTGAAAGTCCATGATGCGACGGCGGGCTATAAGTGCTGGACTCGATCGGCGTTGGAGAAGATCCAACTCGATCGAGTGCGATCGAACGGCTATGTGTTTCAAGTCGAGATGGCCTATTTATCGCAGAAACTGAAACTGAGCGTTTTGGAAATACCGATCCACTTTGAAGATCGACGCATCGGCCATTCCAAAATGTCGATCCCGGTAAAACTCGAAGCCGCGTGGCGCGTGTGGCAGGTGTGGTGGCGGCACAAGAATGTTAAATGACAAATGCATAATGCTCAATCCTTAGTGCATAATTGAATTGTCCAACATCTAACATCCAATTTCCAACCCCGAATTTCCAACATCCATGATTCAACGTCGTAAAAACGATCTCCTCATCCTCCTCGGCCTGTTCATTTTGCCGCTGATTTTATTTTGGTCGGTGACGATCGGCGGACAAACATTATTGCCCGTCGATAACCTGTATCAATTTCAACCGTGGAAATCGTCCGCCGAGCAATTCAACGCTCAAGTGCCGCAGAATCAACTGCTCAGCGATCTGATCCTCGAAAACTATGCGTGGAAACACTATATCGTTCAATCGATCCAGCAGCGCGAACTGCCGTTGTGGAATCCGAATCTGTTTGCGGGTGCGCCATTCTTAGCGAACGGACAACACTCAGCTTACTATCCATTCAGCATTCTCTTTTATCTTCTGCCACTCACTGCCGCGTATGGCTGGTTCACCGTCACGCAGTTGTTCCTCGCTGGCGCGTTCATGTATCTCTTGTGCCGCGTATTAGGCATTGGAAAGTTAGGCAGCGTCTTCGCGGCGATCACTTATCAGCTCAGCGGCTTCTATATTGTCAGTGTCGTCTTCACGATGATCATCGCCGCCGCGGCCTGGCTGCCTTTGCTGTTGGCGATGATCGAATTGATTATCAAGCAGCATCCGACATTTGGCCGCCCATCGACGTGGCCGTGGGTGCTGATCGGATCGATCGGCTTGGCGTGCCAGATCATGGCCGGTCACATCGAGATCACGTATTACTCGTTATTGACCATGGCGCTGTTTGCAGTGTGGCGCTTACTGCGACCGCAGACGGCGGACAGCCGACCGCAGTACATGATCAGTGGTCAACGATCTCCCTTTAAGAAACAATCACCTGCGGTCAGCGGTCTACGGTCGGCGGTCAAAGATTTCCTTAAGAACTCTCGCCGTCCAGTAGTCGCCCTGCTCGTCATGATCGTCCTCGGGGTTGGCCTCGCCGCGATTCAGTTATTGCCCTACATCGAAATCCTGCCGCAGAATTTCCGCGTCGGCGCCGCCACGTTCGATCAAGTGCGCAGCTACGCCTATCCGCCGCGCCACATTCTTGAAATGCTGATGCCCAACTTCTTCGGCAGCCCGGCGCAGCATTCGATCTTCGACATCTTCACCGCGCAAAACATTTCGCTCTTCAACGACTTCAGCGCGCACAATCCGCAAGGCATTTACAGCACCATGTGGGGCATCAAGAACTACGTCGAAGGCGGCGCGTATCTTGGCCTACTGCCTTTATTGCTGGCATTGTTTGCTTTTATTCGACGCAAAACATTTTCATCTGCCGCGCACGTTTGGTTCTTCGTCCTATTAACACTCGTCTCACTTGCGTTCATGTTCGGCACGCCACTTTACGCGATTTTGTATTACGGCCTACCCGGCATCGATCAACTCCATTCGCCGTTTCGCTGGGTGTTTCCTTTCACGATTTCGATCGCGGTGCTGGCCGCGTATGGCATCGATGCGTTGATGCACGATCTGGAACGCGATCGATATTCGTGGCGGTCGCGCGGCTTAATGAAGTGGCTGGCGCTTAACGCGCCGATCTCCTTTCGATCGATCATGGCGGGCCTCGCGTTCTGGATCGGATCGATCATATTTGCGGTCTTGCTGTTGTCCCGATTGATCTTCCCGGCCCAATCGATCGATCTCGCCGACAAACTTCTGCATTCCTTTGCCCTGGCTGATTCAGCGTTCCCTAATGCGGAACTTTTCTACTCATTTGAATGGCGCAATCTTTTATTGTTCGCGCTCTTCCTCATGTCGAGCGGCATCGTATTGCGTGTGTCTCTGTGTGAAATTTATATTCGCAACTTCTTGAAGTTCCTCAAGCCAACAAATCGAATCGGTCACGTTGCCGTTTGGAAGCCACTACTGCTCTTTGTCCTCGTGCTCGATCTGTTCGCTGGTGCGATCGGCTTCAATCCGTCCGTCGATCCGAAGCTGCTCGACTACACGCCGCCAGTCGTGAAGTTCTTGCAGCAAGACATCTCGCTGTGGCGCTTCACTACTTTCGATCCGCATGGCGACAAACCATTCAACGCCAACGCCGCCTGGTCTTACAACTTCCAGGATGTGCGCGGCTACGATTCGATCATCTTGAAGCAGTACGCGAACTATATGAGCCTGATCGACTCACAGGCCGAACTGCAATTCAATCGCATCGCGCCGCTGACGACTTATGGCGGCCTCGATTCGCCCATGCTCGATCTGCTCAACGTCAAGTACGTCATCACCGATCCCACCACGCCGATCGAAAGTCCGAAATATAAACTCGTCTACGACGCCGAAGTGAAAGTGTATGAGAACCTCGGCGTGATGCCCCGCGCGTTTACGCTGCCAGCGGGCTGCGCAATTGGGGTTGATGATCAACTTGAAGGCTTGAAGCAGCACGATCCGCGCACAGCGATCATTGTAGATGCTCGCGCTGGATACCAATCCACTGCGAACGCTTCATGTTCCATTCAACCTGTATCAATCACTGACTATCGATCCAATGATGTCACGCTGCAAGTTCAAACCGATCAATCGAGTTGGCTCGTGCTCGCTGACACCTATTTCTCCGGCTGGCAGGCCTTCGATGTGCATGCGGATCAATCGGAAATGGAAATCCCAATCGTGAAAGCCGACGGTAACTTCCGCGCGGTGCTGATCGATGCGGGCGATCACATGATCCATTTCAAATACAGTCCGTGGTCG
>JBGQGR010000503.1:0-3130 GCA_041497495.1 Anaerolineae bacterium
AAATCTTTCTAGGATTGTTCACACATCGATCGATTAGGCCATCGATCGTGATCAAACCTTCGCGCACCAATTCGAGATACAACGGCAGCGCGGTTTCAAGTCCGGGGTAACCGGGTGGCGGCTTGGTCGAATCTTTTTCACTCAATACATGCGGCGCGTGATCGGTCGCGAAGCAATCGATCACATCGAGACTCGAGCGCAACGCAGATCGATCAGTTCCTTTTGCCAACCGCGGCCGCACTTCCGATCGACCCGATCCGATCGTGGGCGCATCATCTTCCGACAAGAAGAAATGATGGGGCGTGACTTCGCACGTGACCTCGATACCCTTGTCTTTCGCGCGGCGGATCAGATCGATCTCATCGGCGCGGCTGACGTGACAAATGTGAACTGGCCGCTGCATGATGTGCGCGGCCATAATGCACGCCGCGACGGTGCGGCCTTCAGCGTGACACATCAACGGTCGATTATGCGGCCAGCGATCCATGTGCTGCATCAACGAATCGAGATCGTCCAAGCGCAAAGGGCCGAATGTTTGATCGAGATACATTTTCAAGCCGACAACTTGATTCGCTAGCGATGCGGCTGTTTCAACATTATCGTTACCTGCACCGAGATGCAGGCCGTAATCGCAGCGCGCGTGCGATCGAGCCGCTTGCTGTTTCGCCGCGAGCGTGACCGCGTCGGTGATCGGTGGCGTGTTGTTGGGCATGTCTAGCACGCAGGTGAAGCCGCCCGCCAACGCAGCGGATGTGCCGCTGTCGTAATCTTCCTTGTGCGTCGCACCGGGTTCGCGCAAATGCACGTGCGGATCGATCAAGCCCGGCAGTTTTAATGTTGTCATACTGAACTCAAATCTTTCTCACCGTCAAGACGCGAAGCACGCCAAGAATTTTATAAAAGTTTTTCTTTGCGCTCTTTGCGCGCTTGGCGGTTAGATTTCTTCTTCCACCACGCAAAAAAAGAGCCGACATTTCGTCGGCTCTTTAAATATATGAAACAATCAATCGCACGGCCAAGAATTTCTTCGGCCCGCTGAAGCGATGCACTTTTGTCGGTGTGAATTTCAGTCGAATCTTCATCATCAGCAAACTGCGCGCGATTTTACTCGCATTGAGGGATTGTGTCAAGAGGCGATCCACATAGTTCATCAACGGCTTTGTGTGCTGAATGAAATTATATGATTATCTCGCAATATATTTCTCGTCGCCCAAGTCATTCGAGCCAGGAGAATGGAGCCAGTATGGTACATGTTCTCGTAAAGGACACCCATTGTCAAGAACCGCCCGACGATAAATCGGGTGGGCAGCATAGTCGGCTTGAGCCAACTTACAAACTTCAGCCCGATGCTTGAGCATCGGGCGCATCACATCAACGAGAAACCCAATGCCATACTGGCGACTGCATTACCATCTTGATTGGGCTACTTATCAACGCGAGCCGATGATCACGTCGGATTGCGAACGCATCATCTACGCTACGCTCCACCAAAAGGCAAATGAATTAGACGCCATTATCCATGCCATCGGCAACATTGAAGATCACATCCACGTTGTCGCTTCGATACCGCCTAAAATAGCAGTCGCGGAATGCATTCGCCAATTCAAAGGCGCAAGCTCACACGCCGTCAGTCAGACCTTGGGTAATAAGATCACATTCAAATGGCAATCGGGTTATGGCGCAATCAGCATCGGCGAACGATCTCTGCCTACCATCATGGATTATGCCAAGAATCAAAAACGTCATCACGCCGAAAATACAACTATCGAAATTTACGAACAAATGACGGACGACGAGGACGGCATAACATAGTCGGCTTGAGCCGACTTTCATCATCTCAGCCCGATGCTTAAGCATCGGGCAAGATCAAAAGGAGCCTCACATGATCCATGCAATGCTTATGGACTCACACAAGCACGAACCAATCCACATCGACATCGATGTCGCCGCCGACAAATTCGTGATCGATGATGTGGTCGTCTATCGCGTCGAGCGCGGCGACGATTATGCATTCGTCGATGCGAACGATCCGTCGAAGGAAATCTGCGTCATTGCGAAGATCGATGTCGAGGCAGCGTTGAATGATACCGAATAGGAGCTGAAGGTGATTAACGCGCCGAAAGCATTGATGATCCTAATCGCCGGGCCGTATCGATCCGGCACGAACGAGGATCCCGATCGGATGGTGGAAAACGTCGAGGCCGTGAACCGCGCTGCGCTGAAAGTCTTTCGCGCCGGACACATTCCCGTTGTCGGTGAATGGTTCTCGCTACCATTACTCAAAACGGCGGGATCACAAAAACTTGACGACGACCTCTTCAAAGAAATTTTCGATCCGGTGGCGATGGCCGTTGCGACGCGCTGCGATGCTTGCCTGCGGATCGGCGCACCGTCCAGAGGCGCGGACAGGATGGTCGAACTGGCGCGCTCGCGCGGTCAGCGGATCTTCGATCGGAATGAGGACGTGCCGGGTTGCGCATAATATCCAGGGCCGATCAATCAACGCATGTCGCGAACGATCAAATTAATAAAAGAAGCCGAGTCTAAATCGAGACTCGGCTTCTCATTTTGAATCGAACACCGTCACGGCGTCGGCGTGGAGGTTGCCTCCGAAGAGGCACTGCATCTGGTGAACCAATCTAACTGATCGCCGTTCACCCCGAAGTGAACCAACGTTTGAGTCAGCGTCCCCTGCTGAGTCACATTAGCGGTCAGTGTATAAACTTGGGTGACTTGTTGCGAGCCGGCTTCCGTAACATAAACCCATGGGCCCGATCCATTTACGTTGAGAACTTGAATCTTCGTTGTCGGGTCGGCTTTACGCTGATTGATATGTTGTCGACACTGATCTGCCCCATAGAGCCTTAAAACTGCTGGATCCAAATTATCAAACAGGAAAGTCGTATTATTAACCTTCAACGCTTGGGCGAGATTCGTCGCGAATGTCTGAATATCCGAACTGCTAAAGTCGATCGACACCGGTGTCGCTGGAGTGCTGATTATCGCTGGTTCAGATTCTGTCATTCCTTCGGGTATGGGCAACATCGGCTTGCCATCCGGCCCTAGCCCCAGCGAAGTGCATACCGACAGATCGGTTGCCGAGACATACCAGGCCGAACCAGCCACATCG
>JBGQGR010000504.1:0-3126 GCA_041497495.1 Anaerolineae bacterium
GACGAAAGTCCGCCGTATTATTTGCCACTGGCTTCTCAACCAGCAGGAGCGAATTTTATCGATCCGGTAATCAGCGAAGGGGTCAAATTTATTCAGGCCGATGTCTGGCACACTGCAGGTTACACCGGCCGCGGCGTTAAGATTGGCGTGCTCGATCAAGGCTTCGACGGTTACCGCGATCTGTTAGGCCGTGAACTGCCGGTCGAGGTCACCGTCAAATCGTTCGTGCCGGGCATCGACATCGATCAGACCGGCATCGATCACGGCGCGGCCGTCGCGGAAATCATTCACGATGTTGCGCCGGACGCAGAATTGTATCTGGCCTATTACGACGGCGGCGATGTCAGCATGGGTAATGCGGTCGATTGGCTGGTTTCGCAGGGCGTGCAGATCATTTCGCATTCGGCGGGCGGCATGGCTGCGCCGATGGACGGCACCGGCCGCGATGCGGAAATTGTCGATCGCGTGACGGGTGCCGGAATTTTATGGATCAACTCGGTGGGCAACAGCGCCAATGAGCATTATCGCGGTGCATTCACCGACACCGACAATGATGGCGTGCAGGAATTTGCGCCGGGCAAAACGCTGCTCGGTTTTCAATCGACCAGCGGCGCAACCACACAGATCGTGCTGGATTGGAACGACTGGACACTGACTGGAACTCAGGCGCTGAATTTATTTTTGCTGAACGATCAAGGCAGCGTGCTGGCTTCATCGCGCAACACACGCGACGGCGGACATCCGCCGGTGCAGCAAATTATTTTTAAGTTTGACGACAGCCGCACCTACTTCGTCACGATTCAAGCCGTCAATGTCACGCAGCCTGCGCAGCTGGATTTATATGTGCATCCCACTTTGAATTTGGAGTTGAGTGATCCCACCGGCAGTTTAGTCACGCCCGGCGATGCGATCGGTGCGCTATCGATCGGCGCGGTGAATTGGCGCAATAGTGTGCTGGAGCCTTTTAGCTCACGCGGCCCGACCAACGACGGGCGCATCAAGCCTAATCTCGTCGGGCCGGATGGCGTATCGAATGCCGTCGATGCGCCCGATCGATTTTTCGGCACGTCCGCAGCCGCGCCACACATCGCCGGAGCGGCCGCATTGATCTGGGCTGCATATCCGCAAGCCAGTGCATCCGATGTGCGACAGTATATTATCTCAAGCACGATCGATCTACTGGAGCCCGGCGCAGATTCATTAACGGGCTACGGGGAGTTGCAACTGCCGGAGCCGCCACAGACGCCCACACCGTTGCCGCCCACTTCGACGCCCGCGCCCGGCATCACGCTCACGCCCGCACCAACTTCCACACCAGTTAAAGTTGTAATTGCGATTCCGACGATCGTGCGATCGCGTCCGCCAATCAATAGCGAGAGCAACGATCAGAGCAGCTTGATCTTGATCGGGATCGCGGTGATCACGATCGGCTTAGCTGGCTCGATCGGCTTTAGATCGATCGCTCGATCGCGCACTCGATCGAAATCGATCCCGCGGCGAGCTGACATCTCGCCCAACATTTGCGCGCACTGCGGGCGCGTGAATCGATCTAATGCGATCTATTGCGCGCAGTGCGGCCGGCCGATCGGCGCGACCATCACCGAGACGAAATGCGCGCGCTGCGATCATGTCCTGCGATCCGGCGCAAAGTTCTGTTCCAACTGCGGTAATAGTGTGTAAGGCAAGTTGGCAACTTGCCATACCTCGTGCCCTGCTGTAACCTAATCGGAATGCACTGGCTCAAGCGCGTATGCTAAAATTTAACTACCCAAATTTTTGGAGTGAGTGGTGACGCTCGATCGACGGATTGAAGTTTTGCGCAGTGCGTTTCCCAGCATGGGCGACGAGCTACTGGTCTACGTCGCGCACAATGCGCGCGAGGTACACACGGCGGCGGGCGATCGCATTTGCGAAGAAGGCGAAACCGGCGATGCGTTCTATGTGATCATGACGAGCCGCGCGCAAGTCAGTAAATTCATGACGCTGGGCGCGCAGCGCTTGTTGACCGAACTGCAGCCGGGCCATTTTTTTGGCGAGCTGGCGCTGGTGGACGATGCGCCGCGCGTCGCCAGTGTGGATGCGCTGACTGATTGCGATTTGCTGGTCATCACCAAAGAAGATTTTTTGAACCTGCTGCAAGACAGTCCGTCAATGGCGGTGCCGATCATGCGCGCGGTGGCCGCTCGCTTGCGCGATTCCGATCAGCGCACGATTAACGAACTGCGCGACAAGAACGATCAATTGACTACAGCTTATGCCGAATTGGAATACGCGGTCAAGCGCAAGAGCGATTTCCTGACCAACGTCGCGCACGAATTGCGCACACCGCTCACGTCGATCAAAGGTTACGCGCATTTGATGCGTACCGACATGCTGCACGGCCCCGATCTCGATCGGGCATTCGCGGCGATCATCGACAACTCAGAAGCGATCGTGCGGCTGGTGAATAACATTTTGTTCCTGCAAGAGATCGAATTGATCACCCCCGCGCGTGATCCGGTGGATATGACCCAGTTGATCCATTCGATGATCGAGGCACAGATGCTGCACGCCACGAATAATAATCTAACGTTTCAGGCAGACATTCCGCGCGGTTTACCTAAAGCCCGAGGCGATCTCGACAGTCTGGCTCATGCACTCGACGCCTTGATCGATAATGCAATCAAGTTCAGCATCAACGGCGGCGTGATCAAGATCACGGCCGAGGTGGATCAAGATAGCTTCATCAAGATCGCGATTACCGATCCAGGTGTGGGCATCCCGTCCGATGATCTGTATCACATCTTCGATCGGTTTCATCATCTCGATAAGCTGGACGATCATCTCTTCGGCGGCGTGGGCTTAGGCTTGCCCATCGTCAAGCAGGTGATCGAGCAGCACGGCGGGAATATTTCGGTCGTCAGTCGCATCGGCGAAGGCAGCACTTTCACGGTGACACTGCCGGTGTACGTGGAGAAGGTCAAACAGCGGAACGAGATTTTGATCTGACAACTTGATTCAGAGATAGAGTGAATGAGAGAAGGAGAGACTGTTAGCATCGTCTCTTCTTTTTGTTAATTCATTCGCTCGATCGATTGTTGTGCGCTACTCAGTGAAGTATAATGAAGCAAGTTCAGGCCATAGATA
>JBGQGR010000505.1:0-3126 GCA_041497495.1 Anaerolineae bacterium
GGCAGCTCCAACAACCGCACCGGCAAGCTGGCGCGCACTCGAAAGTTGACGAACTCCACGGGCGATTCGGCATACGTGCGCCCGTACAAGCGCGTGTAAACTTCATCGAAGCGGCGGCGCACTTCGATCGGATCGATCAACGTGAAATCGTGTTCGAGAATCGGCAGATTTGTTTCGGCCCCCTGACCGATGAAGCGCGCATCAACCGATCGGGCAAACGTGATCGTATCCTCCGCTCCAGCCTTACGCAGAGTGCGTTCGCCTTCGGCTTCCATATCGTGAAACAATTTTTCGATCTCCGTAAAGTCCGCCGAAGACACCGGCGCTTTGTGGCTGCGCACCAGATCGAATGCGCGCGGCGCGGTGAAAAAACCCAGCGCCGATCCCACGCCCGCATTCGGCGGCACGACGATGCGCGGCGCCCCCAACTTGTGCGCGAGGCCATACGCATGCACCGGCCCCGCTCCACCAAACGCGGCGACGGTGACGACCTGCGGATTACCGCCGCGTTCGGCGATGTGCGTCTTGGCCGCAGCGGCCATCATCTCATTGATCAAATCATGGATGCCCCACACGGCTTGCAGATACGACACGCCGAGTGGCTGCGCGACCCGTTCCTCGATACCGCGCCGGGCGGCCTCAACATCCAACTTCATCGTGCCGCCGAGAAAATAATCGGCATCAAGATAGCCCAACAATAGATCGGCGTCGGTGACTGTTGGTTCGACACCACCGCGTCCATAACAGATCGGTCCCGGTTCAGCACCCGCGCTGGCCGGCCCGACTTGCAGCGTACCCAGCCGACCCATGCGCGCGATGCTGCCGCCGCCCGCGCCGATCTCCATGAGATCGACGACGGGGACTTGAATAGTGAGGCCGCTGCCTTTCATGAAACGCTGCACGCGCCCCACTTCAAATGTGGGCACGACACCCGCGACGCCGTTTTGGATGAGACACGATTTGGCCGTGGTGCCGCCCATGTCGAAGCAAAACATTTCGGGGCTTTTGAACAAGCGACTAAAATACTCGCCCGCGATCACAGCCGCGGTCGGCCCGGACTCGATGATGCGCACCGGAAACTCGGCGGCGGTTTCGGCTGAAGTGACGCCGCCGCTGGAAAGCATGATGAACAATCGGCCGCGAAAACCGAGCGAAGCCAATCGATCGTATAACTGCCGCAGATATTTTTCGGTGAGCGGCTTGACGTAGGCGTTGGTGACCGTGGTGCTGGTGCGCTCGTATTCCCGAATCTGCGGCAAGACCTCATACGAGATCGAGATCGAGGCCGTCGGAAATTCTGCGGCGATGATGCGCTTGAGGGCGAGTTCGTGTACGGGATTCTCGAACGAGTTGAGCAAGCACACGGCGATCGATTCAACCTGCAACGCTTTCAACTCACGCACGATCTGCCGCGCGTCTGTTTCCTCGATCGGTTTGAGCACGCTCCCATCGGCGCGCAATCGTTCGTTCACTTCGAGTCGACGTTCGCGCGGGACGAGCGGTTCGGGAAGTTGAGCGAAGACATCGTACGGCGCGTAACGGATTTCGCGGCCGAGTTCGAGCACATCGCGAAAGCCCTGCGTGGTGATCAAACCGGTGCGCGCGCCTTTGCGTTCGATGATGGCATTAATGACCAGCGTCGTGCCGTGGATGATCTCTTCCAATCCATCGACGTAGCCGGGCACGCTGCGCGCCAGCGCCTCGATGCCTTCCTCGATCGCATCCGACGGATCGCGCGGCGTGGTCAGGCACTTGTAAGTGGTGATGTGGCCCGTCGCGTCGTCGAGCAGCACAAAGTCCGTGAATGTGCCGCCGATGTCAATTCCTAAACGCATGATGATCTCCGTGAGGCGTGGTGCGCATCTTATCTTAAATGACGCCTTTACTTTGTAGTGCGGATGTCTTCGATTCCGCGCGCCGACCTCGATTGTATTAAATCCCTTGCTTCGAGTATGAGGCTTGACAGGATACCAACTCCTGTTAGGCAGTATCCGCTATCGATAGATGATACTGAAGGTCCTATCCGCATACCCAGTAGGCCGATAATACTTCCTGCCAGGGATATCCTTAGCCACCTGTTACTGTGCGGCCGATTCCCGCTGGCAGCCCTGATCAGATTGGTCAACGCGTAAAGCAAAACACAGATGCCACCTATTGTCCCAAATACTGCGCCGGCGCCGTTAAGCGATGCGCGGGATAAGGTGACGTCCAATCCCGAATATGGATTTCTCCCGGAACAACTTGATAGCCAAGGAGAAAAGAACGCAAAAAGCAGAATGCTTGTGTTCACCACGCGCCAAGTGCGATGTTTATCAGACTGTCGCCGAGGTTTCTGGTCATCGTCGATCATGGGTGACTCCTGTCTCAGCCTTCCAGCCTGCGCCGATTGAACATGTTCAGCGGAACACATTCCACCTACCGGTTATATCTAGAATCAAAGAATCGTTCGCTTCGATCTCAAGTCGCACGAGTGTCTACCTCATTCAAATCACTCCTTGATCGCGCAGGGCAGAAATTTTCTCTTCACACAAGCCGAGAACGCCCTTAGCCGAGCGCCCCAGCTAAGGCCATTCCAATTACAGCAACGGCCAGCAGGATGGCGCCATACCACCCGCCTTTGGAAAGTCGCTGTTGTTGGGCGCGTAGTTCCGCTATCTGCTCGGGATTTGGCGGCTTGCCTGCTGATTGCATCTCGCGCGACAACGAGGCCATACATTCGGCAGCCGGACGGTTAATCACCAGGCCCAAGACAAAAGCCAAGATGCCAGCCAGACTGCCGATCGTGAGTGCCAACCCCGCCGGGGAAACTAGCCAAGCGCTGCTCAATCCGTCTGACACTTTCCAATAGATCAGCACGCCGGTGAGGATCACCAGCAGCGGTGAGATTAGCATCGCCGGGATGAGTTTGGTTTTCCCGCTCAAGACCTGCATGAACTTGCCACCTTCCGGGCCGGCGGCTTGCGTTGCAGGTTCGATAAAGGCTACTGACACAAAAGCCCAGCCCGCCCACAGCACACCGGCTAAGATGTGAATCACGCGCAGGATGATCATGTAAACGTCCAGTGCTCGACTCCTTGTAATGTTAGCCTTTGGTACAACTACGCCCGACATCTACACCGGGCTAAC
>JBGQGR010000506.1:0-3118 GCA_041497495.1 Anaerolineae bacterium
AAAATTCCGGCACTGATTAACCAGCGACGCTTATGCCACCACAAACCGAGTGCAGCCGAAACCGCCGCGAATGCCCCAACCACGGTTGCCAAACGCAAGACCAGGCCAACATCGCCCGTCGGGAAATTGCCGTCGGCAAAGAAACTGACATCCACGAACGGCGTGCGCAGAATATTCGGCCATATCGCATTCAATATGGGCAGCGCCCCGGCGGATAACATGAATAAACTCAACGTCAAAATAATCAGCGCCAAGTCGAAGGCACTAGATTCGCGCAGTTGAGCGGGCAGCATGTATTTGAACCATTTGTACGCGGCAATGCCGAACAATACGATCGGGATCAGTAAGCTAAGCAGTACCTTGAGCAAGCCCCCGATCGTTTGCAAAATGAATTGCAGTTGCGCGCTGAATTCGATCGGCGCATCCGGCTGAAGGGGGATAGGCGGCGTGGGGAATGGCGAAGGATCACCTGGCCCTAGTCCGATCGCGCCCAGGATCAAGCTGTGCAAAATCATCAATGCACCAGCGGCGATGATTGCCACCACAATCGCCACGCCTGTTTTCACGACGATGTTCGACCAAAAGGCTTTCCGCCGGGCTAGATCTTTGATTGCCACAGTGGCTAAGAACAGACCAAAGATTGCGGAGAAAATGAAGGCCGCTTCCATCGTCGTATACATCAACGCGATAATGATCGCCAAGAAATACAGCCATTTTGTCGCGCGCGTGCGGAGATAGCTGAATATGGCCAGCACAATCAACATGCCCCAGACCAACATGTAGGCTTCGTCGCGAATGTAGCGGGCATGATACCAGATCGATGGCGAGATCAGCAGCATGAACGACGTGACCACTGCGCCTGTGCGGCCCAGCCAGCGGCGTAGAAAGTAAGGTAACACCACCAAGATCACGCCAAACACGGCGACCGAGAAACGCGCCGTAAAATCATCCGCGCCAAAGAGGCTGTAGCCCAGGGCCACCAGGTCGAATTTGAACGGGCCATGCATCAATGGCGTATGCGAGAAGCCCAGCCCCTTGTAGAGATTCCACGAGAAATAGACATGCAAACTCTCATCGTGACTCATCACGCGATCGCCCAGCATCCAGAAGCGCGTGAAGATCGCCAGGCCGATGAGCAGCACATACAACAGCTTCTCAATATTCAGCTGCTCGATCGAGAATACGCGCCGATCGAGCCAGTGGGGTTTGTCTTGGATGATTTCTTCGGTTGAACTCATATCCATCTCTGATCTCTGACCCCGCTCCGCTTCGGGGACTATGGTTTTTGATCTCTGATTCGCACCATATTACGCATGTCGTCAGTCATTCCTGCGAAGGCGGGAATCCAGAGCGAAGTAACTGGACACCCGCCTGCGCGGGTATGACGCTAGGTAAGGTGAATGATCAATTTTTAATCGTTCATTGGTTGATTCGATGCCAATTCGTTGACAACCTTACATCACATGAAACACGCCACGCAGCAGCACTTCGCCGATCAGTCCCGCCAGATACAGCAGGCCAAAGCGTCGATTGTGGATGAACGAGTAACCGACGAACCAGATCGGCCAAGCGTCTTCGGGATAATTGGCCGGGCGCTCGAACGGACGCGGTTGGCGATAGATCGGCAGGATCGTGCGGAAGATCAACAGCGCAAACAGAACGATCAGCATGATCGGCGTATAGAAACCGATCACCACCAAATAAATGACGGACAGGTACGACAGCACCATCAGCCCAATCACTACATGGCGCGAAAGTTTCTCGCCCACGATAACCGGCAGGGTATGAATATGCTTGGCTTTGTCTTCCGCAAACTTATCGATGTGCTTGCCAAAGATCACGGTCGTCACACCGAGCGCGTAAGGCAAGCTCGCAATGACCACATTCCAATTCCAATCGCCCGTGATGACGAAATATCCGCCGCCAACCATCAACGGTCCCCAAACCAACAGTACGGCAATTTCGCCGAGGCCGATATATTTTAAGGGCCAGGTATAGAACAAGACAAAGAAAGTGCCGAGCGCCAGAAGAATCAGGGCCAATGTGCCATGCGAGACAACCAGATACGCACCCGCAGCTAAGGCGAGTATACCGGTCACGGCTGCATACGTCAGCAGCTGCTGCTCAGTCATCAAGCCATGCTCCAGCGGCTGCGGCCCGTACTGCGATCGAAAGTAGTTGTCCTTATCCACGCCGCGCCGATGATCGGTGTAGTCATTCAGTAAATTGTTCGTGGCATGCGCCAAGATTAAGCCCAGCGACAACAAAAGATAATTAACCAGAATAAATTTGCCCTCGCGGATCGCCAGCAGTCCGGCGATCGCGGCCGAGATAAACGTCATAATCAACACGGCCGCGCGGGTCGAGATCAACCATTTGGAAATCACATCCAGTTTATTCCACTCATCTTTAGTGATGCGCGGAATCACCTGCAGCGCCTTGCCCCACATTGCGATGTTCATTTGAAGCCTCCACTTTCTTTCCAAGACAAAAGGGATATTACGGCTGAATGCCCTTTACCCATGCAGTCACCGTTTCAAAGGCAGCCGGCCGATCGGCCTCGCGATACAGCCACCAGCGCAGGACGCCGGACGGTTGCAGGCTATCCAAATCCCAGATCGATCGAATAGCAAATGACGCGCCGAAATAATTTTCCAATGACAGTGTCGACGAAGCGGCTTGCGGCGCGATGATCGCCTGAGCTGTGACATCGGGCGACACGTCAAACTTTACGCGCTTGAAATCGCGCAAATACCACTCCAGAATCGGATTGGGCTGCGCTGATACAACGCTGATCGAAATCTGATTCGGATCGCCCGTAAACCGATCGGATGCGGCGTGCAGCACCGAAACCAGATCGCGCACATCGCCCGCGGTGGCGACCGGCCCCCACATCAACTCACGCGGATCGCCGGCATGCAGTTGATTTAACGACCAGGCTGCACTCACCGAAATCAGAACCAATACAATTAAGATCGCACTGGAAGCCGCTCGCAGCACTGCGCCAACGCCAATGGTAATCACAAACACTACGCCGATCAGCAACACCAGCACCACGGCGGTCACGAGGAATGATAACAACGGATTGAGCGTAACCCCCAAGAATACATCGCCATTC
>JBGQGR010000507.1:0-3118 GCA_041497495.1 Anaerolineae bacterium
CACGACGGCGGTCTGACCTGGAATACGAATACCGGTAACACGCGCGGGCCAGAAATCTGCCGCACCACAACCTGGCAGCTAACCGATCCGGCCAGTTCACAAATTGTGTATCGATTCAATCCCGGTGTTTCAATCGATCGCTCAAGTGATGGCGGTCAAACTTGGCGAACCGAGTTTGATCTATCAGGCGAGGAATCACGCCATGCCTATGTCACGCGATCGGGCATGAGTTCGTACAGCAGCCAAGTCGGACCGAGCGATGCGGCGATCGACGCTGTCAGCGGCAATCTTGTGGCGGCCATGGGACACGAAGGCGTGCTCGTTCGCACACCGGACGGTAATTGGCAATGGGTTGCCGTCGATGGTTACGCGCTGCCAGATTTGCGGCGCACCGATGCGATCGTTACTTTATTATCTGGCGAACTATTGCTGGCCGTGACGCTGTTTGCCTTAACTATCGGCACAGTTGCACGCCGCCTGACTGGCAACAAATTCAGCGAGGTGCTGTCGAGTGGGCTCATCGCATTGGGATTCGCCTTAGCGGTGGGTGGTATGCCGTTTTTTTGGAGGTCCGGCGTCTATGCGCTGATCGGTTCCAGCTTGATCATTGCGTCAATCACACTGCTCGTCTGGCGGCTGCGCCGAAAAGATGCGCGGCGTCATATCGCGAGCGCCATCCTGATTCTGATATGGCTAGCCTGGGCCGGCACGTTGATTATTCTCCAACCCGCCAAGTCGAGTGGGTATGACGCTAGCTTGCCTGCGCTGAGTTCGGTCGCTTTGCTGATCTTTGCCGTGCCCTCGGCTGTCTCACAACTCCGCGCAATCAATCAGTTTGGGGCTCGCTCAGTGGGGTCGTTGCTGGTCATTGCGCTAATTGCCGCGGTGTTGTTCCTGCTGCCGTTCGTCGTTTGGAGTCAAAGCGGAATTCCTTTCTATGGCACGGCTGGACTTTACGCTTTAGTGCTAGTCCTCACGGTGCTGATTGTCGGCCGCCGGTACATACGCCAGCGAATCGATCGATCTTCACCTCAAGCAGCGGGAACTTCATCTTAACTTCCAACGTCTTTCTATCAGCGATATGCTATTCGCCATTCGCCCCAGGAGGACGCCATGAAGACTCGACTTTCGCTCGCGCTGTTGATCGCACTCTCGCTCGCACTTTCAATTATTGGTCCCGCATTTGCTGACGGGATCATCATTCCCAATCCGCCGATCTGTAAGGGCGGCCCATGTCCGCCGCCGTGCCTGCCACCTCCACCGTGTCAAGATTGCCCCGTTCCATTGAGTTACCGTTGCCCGCCGTTCAATACGCCGCTGCGCGTGAAATATCATCACGTCGATGTCACGATCGATCAGCAGGTGGCGACGACGCACATCGATCAAGTTTTCGTCAACGATGGCTCGTATCAAGTGGAAGGCACTTACGTCTTTCCGTTGCCGATCGATGCGAGCATCAGCAACTTCTCGATGATCGTCGATGGACAAAAAGTCGAAGCGAAGATTCTGTCCGCCGATGAAGCGCGATCGATCTACAACGATATCGTCCGCCAGCGGCGCGATCCGGCCTTGTTGGAATACATCGGGCGGGGCGCAGTTCAGGCCAGCGTGTTCCCGATCGATCCCGGCGCTGAACGCAGGATCGAAATTGAATACTCGCAAGTTCTACCCGCCAACGGCGGCTTGATCCACTATTCGTATCCGCTCAATACCGAAAAGTTTTCCGCGCGCACGATCGATTCGGTCAGCATCAGCGTGAAGATCAAATCGAACGATGCGCTCAAAGCGATCTATTCGCCGAGCCACGATGTCTCAGTGACGCATAACGGCGATTTCGCAGCGAGTGTCTCGTATGAAGCGAACAATGTTCTGCCCGGTAAAGATTTTGAACTATTCTATTCCGTGTCGCAGCAAGACATCGGCTTGAATTTGTTGACATACAAAGATCGCAGCAGCGATCAAGGTTTCTTCTTGCTGCTGGCCGCGCCGAATGTGCAGGTCGATGCCACGCGCGTCGTGCCTAAAGATGTAATCGTCGTGATCGACAAATCGGGTTCAATGGACGGCGAAAAGATCGATCAAGCGCGCAAGGCACTGCGGTACGTGATCGATCATCTCAACCCTGACGATCGATTCAACATCATCTCGTTCAGCGATGAAATCCGATCGTATGCCAATCAGCTGCGCAGCGCGAACAATGCGCCCGAAGCGAGATCATTTGTCGATCAATTGGTGGCCGACGGATCGACCGACATCAATCGTGCGCTGCTCGAAGCTGTCTCTTTGTCGGATACTGAGCGACCGACGACGATCATCTTCATCACCGATGGACTGCCGACAACCGGCGAAACCGATCCGGCACGGATCGTCTCGAATTTCAAACAGGTAACGCACAAGAATATTCGCTTGTTCACGTTCGGCGTGGGCGACGATGTGAATGCGATCCTGCTCGATCAACTGGCGCAGGAAAATCGCGGCGTTAGCGCCTATGTGCGGCCCGGCCAATCATTGGATGAAATCGTCTCGTCGTTCTACGCCAAGATTTCCACGCCGGTGTTGGCCGATATCGCGATCAAATTTGGCGACAATATCACTGCATCCGATCTGTATCCTCAACCGCTGCCCGATCTGTTTGCTGGATCGCAGTTGGTGATGGTTGGGCGTTACACCGGATCGGGGCCAACCTCGATCGGGTTGAGTGGCAGCGTGACTGGTCAATCTCAAGCGTTCACGTATGAAGGCAACTTCGCTTCAGCGGGCGGCGATGATTTCATTCCACGGTTGTGGGCCACGCGCAAGATCGGCTACTTGCTCAATCAAATTCGATTGTATGGCGAGAACAAAGAGGTCGTCGATCAGATCGTGAATCTCAGTGTGCGCTATGGCATCATTACGCCGTACACTTCGTTCCTCATTCAAGAACAAGCCGATGTGTTCAGTCAAGCCGGTCGGCAGGCGTTGGCTGATGAAGCGAACAAAGCCCTTGCGGCGCCCGCTCCGTCGAGCGGTGGCGCGGCCGTCGATGCGGCACAAGCTCAGCAATCACTTCGATCGGCCGATCAAGCCGCACCGGTTACTGGTCAAGCTGCTGAGCAGATCAAGATCGTTGGCGATAGAA
>JBGQGR010000508.1:0-3101 GCA_041497495.1 Anaerolineae bacterium
AGCTGCCCAAGACGGCCACGGGCAAGATACAGCGCTTTAAGTTGCGCGGATAATTTAACGCAACAACGCCCGATCGATCGATATCGATCGGGCGTTTTTATTTTGGTCTGCGGCGATCACTCTCGATCGAACGGTGTCGCTGGTCTCGCCCAATCGATCGGCGGTCAGCTTCTCATAGTTCACGCGCGGCACTTCGATGTGAATGTCGAAGCGATCGAGCAGCGGGCCGGAGATTCTTTTTTGAAAACGTGTGTATCCATTCACCCCGCACGATCGTGTTCTCCGCTAGATTACCGCTGGGTAAACCTTCACATCGACCAACCACCGTTCGTAGCCAGAGAAACCGTTCCTGAACAAGCGCGAGGCTTACAGTCTCTATCCGTCGCACTCGGCCAATCTAAATCGATGCCAAAAAAAGTCTCTTAGTTTTGCGCGCAAAACTACCTCCCGACTGCTGATCCCTTACACACTGGCATCTCAACACAATCGAGCTTGCAAACCACCGTGATTATGCCATAATGTCAGCAAGTTTCACCTCTCACTCATCGTGCTGATGTGAATGTGGCACTTGCGTTAAGGCATATCCGTCGAACCGGATTCAAGTTGCGTCCACGGGCAAGGCGGTTATAGATGTCCGACCTCATTGGCCGAACTCTACTCAATCGATATCGGATTGACACCTTCATCGGCCGGGGTGCAATGTCCGAGGTGTATCGAGTCTGGGACAGCCAGCGGGTAACCTATCTTGCCATGAAGCTGCTGCGCGAAGAGCTAGCTTTGGACCCGATTTTTATCCGGCGGTTCGGACGCGAAGGCCGAATCCTGGCGAGGCTCCAACACCCCAACATTGTTCGATTCTATAGTACAGAAGAAGAAGACTCATTAGTCTTTATTCTGTTGGATTATATCGAGGGGACCACGTTGCAGCGTGAGATTCATGCCGCGAGTCGGCCGATGTTGCCCGGGCAAGTGTTGCCGATATTGCGCCCGTTGTGCAGCGCCCTGCAGTATGCCCACAATCAGGGCGCCATCCATTGCGATATAAAGCCGGCCAACATCATGATTCACCGTAGTGGCAACGTGCTGATCGCAGATTTCGGCCTGGCCCGCCTGGCAGAAAGTTCCACAATCACTACTCTGCTTGGCGGGGGTACGCCGGCCTATATGGCCCCTGAACAGTTCAGTCGAGAGGATCCAACCCCTCAGACCGACCTGTATGCATTGGGGGTCGTGTTGTTTGAAATGTTAACCGGCGGCAAACGGCCGTTCACGGGTGAATCCGCCAATACCTCCGGCAGCTTGAGCGACAAGATTCGTTGGGAACATATCAATCAACCTGCGCCATCGCCGCAGCTCTTCAATCCGCCGATCTCTGATCCCATCGCCCAAGTGGTGCTGCGTTGCTTGGAGAAAGTGCCGGCGGCTCGATACGCCAATGCGTCGGAGCTGCTGGCGGCATTTGAAGCCGCCGCCAACTCGTCCAATGAGCAACCGCTCAACCCGATATTTGAAGCTCAATCCCCGGCGGATATCATTTCACCCGCGTCAAACGTCTTGCCGGTGAGTGATGCAGCGCCAGATTTAGGCCACGTCCCGGCGCAGGCGGCACCCCGGCCACTACGCTGGCTGATGGCAGCCCTTGCGGTGACAGTGTTGTTCGTGGCCGCCGCAGGTCTTTGGCTGACCAGCCGCTTGGCTGCCAGTGTGCCCGCCGCGACAAGTGTGCCGTCTCGAACCCTGGTTTCTTCGACCATAACGCCGCCTGCGCGCGCATCGGCGCAAGCGGGCCAACGATCGCCCACACCTGAGTTCACGATCGCATCACCCGTCAGGGAAGCCACGTACACCGTGCAGGAAGGTGACACACTGTTTCATATTGCATCTCTATTCGTCGGTTCATCGGTCGATCAGCTATTGGCCCTCAATCCCGGACTGGGCAGCGGCACGGTCCTTTACGTGGGACAAGTGCTGAAGGTGAGTGGTACACCGGTTACGCCTGCAGCAACCTTACTCGTTGTTAAACAACCTAGAGTTACACCCACGGATATCCCCACTGGTTGGATAATTTACACCGTTAAAGAAGGCGACACGCTGTCGGCAATCGCCAGTCTGAACAATCTCACGCTCGATCAGTTAGCCACACTAAACGGAATCTCACCCGACTCGCCGTTGTTGGTCGGACAAGTCTTGACCCTTGGTGAGGCGCCTCTCATACCCACAGCCGCGCCGGCATCTACTCCGATTTCCGATACCGCCACGCCGGCCTCTACGCTGATTCCCGATACAGCGACGCCGACGTATACCGCCACAGTTCTGCCGGCGTATACTGCCACAATTCTGCCGACATTTACCCCGACGATTATTGTTTCGTCTCCGATTCCGACCGGCACGCGCACACCGACGATAATCGCAGCGACGCCGCAGGCTACAGCGCAGTCCACACCTGCTTCACCTTAGCGATCCATAGCGCACCTGCAGGCTTGATTCTTCTGCGAGGAAACACAATACCCACTCGCTCCGCGCACGAATTGCTGTAAGGGCTCAGCAATCGAAAGGTAGTTTTGCGCTCAAAACTAAGAGACACTTTTTCGGTTGCCTATATCCCTTGATGACAAGTTCGGCGCTTTATCTGAAGCACTGTCGTGATGTTTAGCCCCAGCTGAAAACGCGTGTATCCATTCACCCTGCACGATCCTATTCTCCGCCAAATTACCGCTGGGTAAACCATCGAATCAACCATCCTCCGCTCGCACCCCGGTGAACGGTTCCTGAACGAGCACAGTTGACTTCGTTTCCCATTTGCTTCATCGGCCTTCTTGAGGTTACAATGCTAGTCAGTTGTCCGAGTGCATGAACCGAGTTGCCTCAGACCCATTGCCTTAAATTCCATATGCGGACGCAGTGGCCTGCGCTCGGCTTAGTTTAACTCTGGATGATGCAGCGGCTGCGCGCCACATGAATCCATAAGACATTGTTGGGCGGCTGCGAGTCGAACCGAGCCATTTTCCAGGCGGTGCTAATGTGCTTCGTGCCTAGTGGAGGAATTGCGCGATGAGCTTAACGACAACGACAGGCATTGCTCTAATTCTGAGCACGCTCAT
>JBGQGR010000509.1:0-3098 GCA_041497495.1 Anaerolineae bacterium
CTCACCAACCGTCTTATAACTGCGCAGCAGCAACTCTTCCACCTCGATCATACCGAAGGGTTGATGATCCAATGCCCCCAACAAACGAATGATCTGATTCGTCGTCGGCACCAGCGTCCCCAAGTAACCGCCGCCGCGCAGCGCCGCCGCCGCGATCGATAAAAATTTCGACGGTTCCGGCACGTCGAGAAAAACCGCGTCGACATCGGTTTCATCCAGGCCCGTTTCAATATCCTTCAGTTTGAACTCCACCCGATCGGCCAGGCCAACTCGATCGAGATTTTTGCGGGCCAGATTCTGCATATCGGGCCGGACTTCGTAGGAGATCACGCGCCCGCCGGGCATCGCCGCGCGCGCCAGCGCCGTCGTCAAGCCGCCCGAACCGCTGCCCGCTTCGATCACCACACTGCCGGGCTGAATCGACAAGCGCATCAAGATATAAGCAGCATCTTTCGGGAAAATGATTTGGGTCGTGCGCTTGATGTCTTGAATGAGATCCGCCGTCGAGGGATCGAGCAGCAGGAACGGATAGTCGAGGTGCGTCAGAATTTCGCGGCCCCACGCTCCACCGATACAGGTGTCATGCGGGATGATGCCGCGATGCGTATGGAGTTGTTCGCCCGGCACCAGCCGGATGAGGAAACGTTTGTGATCGCGGCTGATGAGCAAAGCAATGTCATGCGGTTGAACGAGATTGGGCATGCGCGGATTATAGCATATGGCTTATCGTTGATTCGCTAATTCTCGTCGCTCTTTGCCTCTTGCCCCTTGCCCGGTAACGAAATAGGAACGAGACGGTAGCCCGGCGTGTGGCAGGGTTCTCACAAAGTCCATTGACAGATAGCCTTAATCGTGTTCGCGCCGCCGAAAGGCGATGTTTCTTAACGTAGCGCATCGCCTGGACCTGAGACATAAGAGATACTTCGTTGCGCGTCGTATGGCATTCCGCGACTTTGTGAGAACCCTGCGGCGTGTGGACTTGCCGCTAGACATGCCAGTTGTTTTAGTGTAAACTCATACTTGCATCGCGCTCCAAGGAGATGGTCGTATGGCTGAAGATAAAAAGAAAGTCGTCTGCGTGGAAGACGAGCCGGAAATTATCGATCTCATTCGATTGATTCTCGGACGCAAGGGCTTCGATCTAAGCGGCGCCACGGGCGGGCAGGAAGGCTTGGATATGATCCGCAAGATCAAGCCGGATCTCGTCCTGCTCGATCTGATGATGCCGGATATGGACGGCTGGGAAGTTTATCAGCAGATGAAAGCCGATCCAGATTTGAAGAACATCCCCGTCATAGTCGTCACGGCCAAAGCGCAGAGTATCGACAAGATACTAGGCCTGCACATCGCCAAAGTCGATGATTACGTGACCAAGCCGTTCGGTCCGCAGGAACTGCTGCAAAGCGTGGAGCGCGTGCTCGGGATCAAAGAGTAAAAATATTTTCCGATTCAAATATACAGCGGCTCGATCGAAATTCGATCGAGCCGCTTGGTTTTCAAAGATGTTCAGCCTCAAAATGCTTAATGCATAATGCTCAATGCATAGAGTCCAAAAGAAATGCGTTATGCTTTTGCCAAAAGGCGGCGACGAGTAGTAGAAACAGTCTTCGATAGAATCTTGATGGGTTCAAGTGACTCTTGACTAAGCGGATCGATGCGTTTGGATGGAATCATGCTTGAATCACGAATAAGCCGAAGCCAATAATGCGTCTCGCGCGCTTCCTTGCAAGCAATCGCCATTTTATTTGCGAAATCTCTCTTGCTAGAAGCAGCGATAGCCTCCTCAACGTTTGCGCCAATACCCGTGCCCGATCGCAATACCTGCCGTCCAACGGCTTGACTTGCATAGTCTTCTGGCACTGCGCGCACTAACCGAACTATACGCAAGAAAACTCATACGTTCGATCTTCAATCTTCTTTGCAGTCGCCATCTCTCCTCCCTTGCTCTGCGCCTTAAGCATTCTGCACTATGCATTGTGCGTTCTGCCTTACTTCCCGTGCATCAACTCGATCTGCATCTTCATCTTCCACGCCCCGCCCGGCTCGAGATCGAGCGGCCAGTGCGCCAGCAGCGTCGTGCCTTGATACGTTTTCTCGAAGCCCGCTTCCGACAGCGAGATCGTTTCGATCGGGAACTGCCACCATGCCGCCGCATCGCTCAGCTGAATAAAGCCGCGCCCCACGCGCTCATTCACAATCGCCACTTCTTTCGATGAGGGCACTGCAATAATCGCATTCAAGCGGATCAGATCGCTGCCGGGCCACAGCGAGTACGCGCCCTCCGTTGCATCGCCGCCGGAGATGCCCCAGTTGGTTTCAACGCCGAAGCGCGCCGATATTTTTTCTTCGCCGATATTCGTCAGCGTGTAAGCTATGGCCAAAGCGGATTGTCCAGATTCAACGGTAATTTTCTTTTCGATGCGCAGCGGATGGCGCACCGTGTCGATCCACACGCCGCCAGCCCGCACCAACGTCAGCGTGATCTTCTTGGCCGATCGATTGATCTTCATCTCATACGGCTGATTGACGAAGTCGCCCCACTCGGCATAGCTCGCCCGATAGAACGCATCGCTCGACGCATCCGGCGCGATAATGTGATCGATTAAACTCGATCGGCGATACCAATCGACGATCAATCTCTTTTCAAGTCCCGGCTCTTTGGCTTTAACCACCGAAGTGTGAATGCTCTCCAGTTTGTGCGATTGACCGGCGATGACGACTTCACCTTTCGCCGCCGCATCGATCAAGTCCTGATGATAGCCTTCACGCCAGCGGGTCAGCGTGTTGAGCACGTTCACGCCGCGCTTGCGCCAATCCCATTCGATCAACGCCCCGCCGACGCCCGGCGAGAACATCAGCCATTGGGCATCGCTGGCAATCACCGCTTCAGCATGTCCGTCGCGATCGACATCAACCTGCTCCACTTCGATCCAAGTTTCGGCTGTGTGCGCCGATCGGTCGGCCAGATTCTGCGCCTCGATCAGATGCGCGTAGTTCGCTTCGCGGATATGGAACAAATAAACTCCGCCGAAGACGCCGTGCCAGTACGGACAGTTGCATTGCGACGCCCACAAATGATCGAGCGCTTCCGATCGAGC
>JBGQGR010000510.1:0-3090 GCA_041497495.1 Anaerolineae bacterium
ATTGCCGCTACCTTTGATTAAGCCACACGAATTTCGTATACCGTCAGAATCTCGATAATCAAATCATGCTGCTGGATGATGCGGGTCGTAAGCTGCGCTGCTGCCATCAAAGCGGACGTGATCTCACCATCGGTCGATAGCACGACGAGCGCATAACCTTGCTCAGTGAGATGTTCGGGCAACTCAGCCAAGAATCGATCAAACGTATCAGGGCTACGCCACGCCCGATCGGCGAAGTCGCGCGGTTGGCCGCGATAGTACGGTGGATTGAATAAGATCACGTCGAATCTTTCTTCGCGCACCGGCTCAAATAAATCGCCCAGCCGAATTTCAATCCGATCTTCAAGATGATTGGCCGACGCATTCAGGTGCGCACAGCGAACAGCCTCGGGGTTAATATCGCTCGCGATGACGCGCGCACCTTGTCGCGCCGTAAAGATTGCGCCGAGACCGGAACCGGTGCCCAGATCGAGAACACGCGCTGAAGCAGATAACGGCAATGTCTCTAAAGCGCGCGCCAACATCAAGCCGCTGCGAATTCGAACGCCATTGAACACACCGGGCAAAACAATCAACGGCCAGCCATCGATATATTCAATTTGCACGCGTTTCAGACGGCGCTGCCACCAACGCAGCCACACTCGCTGCCCGGCCCGATAGATCGATCGAGCCCAACGCCAGCGCATTTCCAACGGTTGATGAGTGATAGCGTGGCTCATTGAATTTTTTCCAGCACGATCAAGGGGAAACGCGCACCCTCGCGTTTCACACGAATCCGTGTCCATATCCGGCGCAGTCTCTGTCGAAAATTCTCTGTCAGAATCGATTGACGAACAATCAGGCCGACCTCATTCGCCGCCCGCGAAACAATCAGCGGAGTGAGAAACCCGATCGCGCTCAACTCTCGATCGATACCATATTTCTGAGCATACAGTGCTTCACGCTCTGCAATCATCTGCCGCCCGCTGTTGACATCTGAATAAACCGGCGAATCCATCACCGCCAATCGACCTCGCTGCTTCAAGACATGCTTGGCTCCGCGCAACGTCTGATGGATGTTTGCTGTATAGTGCAAAGCCGCGTTGAAGATCACCCAGTCGAATTGATCGCCATCGAACGGCAGCCGATCGAAGTTGGCTTGATACGCATCGAAGTGTGATGTGAAATTAACTTTCGCGCCAAGTCCATCTAGGCGATCATCCAGTATATCGAGCGCTGCGACGGTGTGTCCGCGTTTTGCCAATTGATTAGTCAACCAACCATTTCCAGCGCCGATATCCAAAATCTTCGATGGCTCAGAATTGCCAATCAGCGCAATCAGCCGTTCGAAGTTTTGTTTGCGTATCCGCCAGATTGCACGCTGCGGATGATCTTTATCAACATGCGGCAGCGATCGATAATAATCAGCGCGGTCAGCCCCCCACCCTTCGGCTCGTCGGACGGTAAGATAGTCATCGATGAAATTTTGCAGATGCTCTACATCTTCAAGGATCAGAAATCGCCAAATACCATCACGGCGTTGATAGACTGCTCCATCTGACAAACAACGCTGCTCGTCAGAACTGATTGATTGCAGTGGCGTGTGACAGATCGGACAGGCGAGTTTTAATTCGGTATCAGCCACATTTTGTCATCACCATCAAAAAGTGATCGCCGATATTGCGGATCAGCGGCCAGCCGCCCACACGAGCGTCGATCCAGCCCAACAGACGATAAATCGATCGTAATCGATCACGCATCAAGTAGGGTGGTGGTAAAAAGATGCTCAAGCCACGATAATGATTCAACTCAAATTGATCTTGGCAAGCCCGATAGAATTCGCGTGGCGAATAATAGCGCGTCCACACTTTCTGCTGATTCAAATTCACCGGGACAATCGCGTGCTGGCTGCGGATGCGCGCGCGCTTTACATCACCGTGGAGTGCATAATAGATAAACTCCCACGGGCACGTTCGACCGATGACCGACACGATCAGCTTGCCTTTAGGCTCAAGCAAACGGCTGATTGACTTGGCCGCTGAGTCCAGATCGATCGCGCAATTCAACGGGCCTAGATCTGCATAAGCCGCATCGAATTGATCATCAAGCTGATCGAGTTCCTGGACCCCGAGCGGTTGAGCGCTGACCTGATCGGTCAAGCCGGCTTGCTGCACGCGCGATCGAGTTCGCTCGATCATCTGCGGCGACCAATCGGTGGCGACAACTTGAAAACCTAGTGAGGCAAAATGTACTGCATCAATGCCCGTGCCGCAGCCAATGTCGAGCAAGCGCGAGCCACTCGTTACTTTTTTCTCAACGGCACGCCACAATTGCTCGCGCATGCGTTGGATCAACGGATTATTACCAAGTGGGCCATCGTAATCGGCCGCGACACTATCGAAGGCGCGTCGTGTGTCCAGCAGCCGAGAGTCTACATCGGATGAACGGCTCGTCCTATTCATTTGACAGACAACGACAGTGTGGGTGTCGGAGATGATGACTGCTCGATGCGATTCAAGCGCCATCGATTCATTTTCCAACCCAACCAGTGATAGGGCACTGACGCCAATGCACGCATGCTTAACGATCCACGCTTGATCTTCAGCCATGCGCGCCGCATTCGGAATTCAGCGTGCACGGTTCGGTGCAAGACCCGATAGAACTTCTGCGGGAACGGGCCTTGAAACAACATTGCCAGATCGTCACTGTCCCGCCAGTTTTGCTTTTCACCCAATTGCGATTTCACGCGCTCGTAAAATTTTGTGCCGGGCAGTGGATAAGACACCGAAATTCCGATATCGTCCGGCAATGTTTCGCGCACCATCTGTAACGTACGTTCCACTTCGGTGCGCGTCTCACCCGGATAACCAAACTGCAAAAAGAACGCAACGTTGATCCCGGCTTCGCCCAAAAGTCGGCGCGCTTCATATATCTGCTGGACGGTTGTGCCCTTATCCATTGCATCCAGAATCTTCTGCGAGCCGGATTCTGCGCCCATCCACACCCACTGGCAACCTGCCCGCTTTAAGCCTTCGACGACTGACGGCTTCACCAAATCGGCGCGCAGCAAACATTTGAAGGGAATGGCCGCGTCGTGTTCTTTGACTAACG
>JBGQGR010000511.1:0-3079 GCA_041497495.1 Anaerolineae bacterium
CCCAGCCGGTTTTGCGCTGGAATATCACCGCTCAATTCAAGTTGTGCGACGCGATGCGTGCCAACGACGTGCGGGCCAATCACAAATTCCAGCAACGCCGTAATTGGCTTGTTCAGCTCTAGCGCGCCCAGCACCAAAGTATCTTTTTCCAATTCAATGCGCTGAATGTAGGGCAGCAAAGTGAATGCGCTCTGCAACAACGTGCCTTCAGTCGCTTTGATCGTCAGCAGCAGATTTTCACTATAGGTGGCCCCCAGATCCTGCAGCCGTTCGCGCAGAAAATGTTGAATTTCATTGGTCGACGCAATATATTGTGACACCCCGCCGCTGCGCGTCGCAATGGCATCCAGCAAGGTGTCATTCCAATCTTCGCCAATGCCCAGTGCGCTGATACCGATCCGCCGCTTCTTGGCATCGATGGCGGTGTTGATACACTGCTCTTCGTCGCCATACGTTTGACCATCGGTCAATAAAATCAAATGATTGATGGATCGCTCTCGGCGATGTTTCTCCAATTCGGCCAGGCCGGTGTTCAAGCCTTGCAAGATTTCTGTACCGCCTGAGGCTTGAATGGCGCTGACTTTGGCTTTGGTGCGAATCGGATCCGTCATCGCTTGACTGGGCCAGACGACCTCCGCTCGATCGCTGAAGGTGACGATGCCGAGTGTATCTTCGCCGATCAAGCCATCGATCATGCGTTGCGCCGCAGCTTTAGTTTGATCGAGGCGCGCACCCTGCATGGAGGTGCTGCGATCGAGCACGAGACACAAATTGAGCGGCAGACGCTCGATCGACATGTTCGTTTGCCCTGCGGCGATATCGAGCAGCACATATACGATCTGTTCGTCATCCAGCTTTGGTAAAATTGATCGGCTGAGCTGCATGTTCCAATGAAACAGTGCATCCGGCGAAAGGCCAGCCTCTGCCTGCTGCCGATCGTATGCCGCGCGACGGACCGGATCGCTGAGCAGATCATAAGCGTCTTGAATTTGTCGAAAGAGCAGCGTAGTGCCGGGCGCAGTTTGAGCATCCGGATGATACTGCCGCGCTAGCTGGCGATAAGCGTGCCGAATTTCCTCGGGCGTGGCGTTGGCCGTAAGTTTGAGCTGGGCATAGAGATCGGTCGACGAGTCGTTCATAGTCCGCTAGGTAGACGCTGACTCCGCAATGACGGCTGTAATGTTGTCTTTGCCGCCGGCTTCATTTGCGGCGGCAATGAGTTGATCGCAAGCGTCTTGCGGTGTTTGGGCTGAGGCCAGTATCTCGGTGATGATAGCATCCGTTAACATCCCCCACAGGCCATCGCAGCATAAAAGCAGGCGGCTGTTGGGTGGCAGATCGATCATGTGCAGATCGATCTCGAGTTGATCGCCTTGCCCCACGGCCCGATACAAAACGTTGCGCTGCGGATGAACTGCAGCTGCTTCGACGGTGAGCTGGCCCATCTCGACCAGCTTGTCCACATACGAATGATCGTGTGTAACCTGCTTGAGCTGCTGATTGTAATACAAGTAGGCTCGGCTGTCACCGACGTGCGCCAAGTAAGCGCGTGACTCGATGACCAAGGCGCAGGTCAGCGTGGTGCCGCTGCCCGGTACCTGATTGTGGACGGCCATGTTCGCGGTTTCGACCGCGCCCTGCAGCGCGTCTGTTAAGGGTGTTTGATCGGAGGAAGGAGCGCCATTCATCAGATATGGCAGATAGATGTCTCGAATGATCGAGTTCGCAACGATCCGCACCGCCAGCGAACTGGCTACCTCGCCGGCTTGATGCCCGCCCATACCATCGGCCAGAATGAACAGTCCCAGCGTTGCGACTGATTCATCGCTATCCTGACTGGACTCAAAGGTTAGCGAGCTGTCTTCATTATGCGATCGTACGCGGCCTACATTGGTTGAACGGCCAATGCGCAGTCCGGATCGGCTGGTGGTGAGGACAGAAGCAGGTGGGCGGTTTGACGCGGTCGGCGTATCGCCAAAATCTTGAGTCGAAAGTCTTTGTGGCTTTTCTGCTTTTTTAGACCTGCCAAACAGCTTCATTCAGAACCTTTCCTGTCCTTAAGCTGCCGCCGCATCAAGTCGGTAATGCGTAGATGATATGATCATTGGAACCGATGTAAACCACATCTGCCCCAATGACGGGCGACGAAATGACCGGGCCGCCGGTACGCAGCCGCCAGCGCAGGCTGCCGGTTTTAGCATCTAGGCTGTAAACGTTCCCGTCCACTGAGCCTACGTACACCGCTTCATCACTAATGACGGGCGACGAGTTCACTTGTCCTTCAGTGGCGTACTTCCAGATCAATTTGCCTGATTTTACTTCAAGCGCATATAAGTTGCCGTCCGCTGAACCTATATACACCACATTAGCCCCAATGCTTGGTGATGAAATCACCGGTTTATCGGTCCGATAGCGCCAGACAACCCAGCCGCTGGCCGTATCAAGGCCATAGACCGTGCCATCCTGTGACCCGACAATAACTAACTTGTTATCGGCGTTCAGCACGGGCGATGAGGTAATGGCTCGCTTCGATCGATAACGCCAGCGAATGGTGCCACGAATGTCCAGACAGTACAGTGACCCATCTTCACTGCCGATGAAGATCGTATCGTCACTAATCGCCGCCGATGATCGAATCGATCCTTCAGTCTCGACTTTCCAGGCGACGCGCCCGCTTTGAAAATTGGCGGCGTACAAAAACCGATCGTCTGAGCCGAAGAAAACGTGGCCGAACTCGACTCTGGGCGTCGATCGAATGCGGCCTTGTGTCGGGCATGACCAGACAATGCGCCCCGTTTGAGTATTGATGCAGTATACCACGCGATCGTCCGAGCCGATCAAGACGCGATCTTCGTGAACGTGCGGCGAGGCGGCCAGGCCACCCTCAGTCGGATATTTCCATAGAAACTTGCCGCTGCTCGCATCCAGCGCGTACAAATTGTAATCGTAGGCGGTTACATACAGAACACCTTTATCCAGCGCGGGTGTCGATCTGATCTCATCTTCGCAAGCAAACGTCCATAGCGGAAGCACATCGCTGCTGTTGAGATTAAGCGCGGCGGCGCCATACTGGGTTGAA
>JBGQGR010000512.1:0-3077 GCA_041497495.1 Anaerolineae bacterium
ACAAAAAGCGGGATGCTCGAATCGAGCATCCCGCTTTATTTTTAGTACCTTAACGTGAGTTCGGGTTAAGCCGCCGTCAATCGGGTCAAGGCATTCAAGTGTAGGGACGGCTTCTTGGGCTGGTGGCAATAGGCAATCAAGCCGCTCAGTAAATTGATCAAGAAGTTGACGACGCTGCGATGGCGCGAATGTTCAATTTGCGAAATGTTCTTGAGTTGGTCCATGATCGTTTCGGCAATCGCGCGTTTGCGTCGCAATACCTTGTCTGCCCAGGGCATCAAGCGATTCTTCATGTTGGACTTGAGGTTGGTGATCAATTGCAGGCCAAAGGTTTCAAGCAATTGTCGGAACAAGGCTTGGGAGAGATAGCCTTTGTCCGCAAAGATCTTGCCAAACAAGCGCCGAACTAAGCCGGGCGCTGGTCGCCGATCATCGACGTTGCCGGGCGTCAGGGCGAAGTTGAGTAACCCGCCGCGATCATTGAACTGCACATGCACTTTGAAGCCGAAAACTAGCCCGTCGAGGTCTTGCCGCGTTGGGCGATCTCGCGAAAGACGCGCTGTTGATAGATGCGATGGTTATCACACACGGCCAGCGCCGTCGAATCCAAGAATGAAATGCCGGTGCAGGTGCCGAGACAGGCATAGCGCAGATAGGCGCACAAGGCCATCAGCACCGATGGCCTGAATTCCACACAGCGCGAATAACTGACGAGGTCTGGGAAGTCGGGCCACAGGTCAGCGAGAATATGTTTCTGATAGAAGGCTTTGAAGTTCCGATACTGCGCCTGATGAAAATAGATCACATCGGTGAATGTCACGGCGTGGTTCGATCTCAGCGCCATCTGCTGTGCAGATTGGTCACACTGCCCTTGAACTGATCCAGGCCGACCTCACGCCGCTCGACGTAGACACCATCGTCAACACGGCGAACAGTTCGCGCATGGCCGGCTCGTCAGCGATGAGTGGCGGGCGAACAGGAATCGATCCCTGCGCGAAGCTGCCTCAGTAATCAGTGCTCCCATTGCAGACTTGAGGATCACGGGAACGAATAGGCGATACTCGATTATTGGCGTGAAGCCCGAACCCGTCGACCGGCTTGCACCATTGCGCCCGAATCGCCTGATTGCGCTGTAGTGAAAGGCGTGAGCGTCACACCGCTGCGCTGCCTGGCCGGCGGGTCGAACGGCTCAGGCTGGAAGCCGCATAGTCGGATAGTGTCGCGCTGACGCTGGACAGGAACAGATCGGCGCGGGCGCAATGTCGATCGGGATCGCACGCGGAAGTGATGGTGCTGAATGAGATGACCGATATGACTATTGCGTGGCTTAAAGCGAAGCATCTCAACCTGAGTGGGCGGGATCTCTCGCTTCGCTCGGGGTGACATCTCTGGGCGAATTGACGCTCACGTGTACTATCTGAGCGGCTTTCAGGATGTTCGGATACGACCCGCAGCGGCACAGGTTTCCCGCCAGATAATCACGAATCTCTTCAGCGTTGGGCGTTGGGTTCTCCGACAACAGAGCAACCGCCGAGAGAATGAATCCCGGCGTGCAATACGCGCACTGGAAAGCTCCCGCGTCGATAAAGGCCTGCTGCACCGGGTGCAAGTGCCCGTCGTGTGCGAGTCCTTCAATCGTTACAATCGCCCGCCCGGCTGCCTGGGCGGCCAGCATCAGGCAACTACTGATCGGCGTCCCGTCGACGAAACCCGTGCAGGCTCCGCACATCCCGATCCCACAGCCTTCCTTCGCGCCGGTCAGATCGAGGTCATCGCGCAGTACGGAAAGCAGC
This sequence comes from Anaerolineae bacterium, assembly GCA_041497495.1. Lineage (GTDB taxonomy): Bacteria > Chloroflexota > Anaerolineae > Fen-1058 > Fen-1058 > JBGQGR01. The sequence goes on from JBGQGR010000512.1 coordinate 1,794, forward strand.
GTTCGTGTCCCGGCTTCCACTTCGTGCTCGACACCGTTCACCATGAGGGTCGTCATTCGGTTTTCTCTCCCAATGCGCGCAATACTTTCTCGGCGCTGATGGGCAAGTCTCGGATCCGCACGCCGACCGCGTCTTCGACGGCATTAGCGATCGCCGGGGCTACTGGCGGCAGCGTCATCTCGCCGATGCCGTGAAATTCGCCTGCGTCCGATTCCAGCGAGTCGCTGCTCAACACGGCAGGCAACGTCGAGGAACGATGGGATTATGTAGTCCGACAGATTTGCGTTGACGATCTGGCCACTGTCGACGATCATTTCCTCGAACAGCGCCGGCCCCATCCCGAAGATCACATTGCCTTGTTCTGCAGTTCGGCCAAGCGCGGATTGACCACTCGCCCCGCAAACGACGCCGCGTGATACCGCAGCAGCGCGAAGACGTTGTGCTGTTGTCATGCTAATAGCCCCCATGGTTCTTCGATGAGGTTAGCCAGATCGTCTAGAAATTGTGCGCCGCGCGCGCCATCCACCACGCGATGATCGCACCCGAGCGTCATGGTGATCATCGGGCGCACGGCGGGTTGGCCGTTGATCGGTACGACGCGATCGGCAATGCGACCCACCGCCAGGATTGCAGCTTGCGGTGTGTTGATGATCGCATTGAATGCATCGACGTTATACATCCCCAAATTGGTCAGCGTAAAGGTTCCATCGGAAATATCAGGCGGACCGAGCTTGTTCACGTGCGCTCGTTCGATCAGATCGTGTCGTCGCGTGGCAATCTCGCCCAAGCCCAGTTGATCAGCGTGATGAATGATCGGAACAATCAAGCCGTCTTCGATTGCGGTTGCAATGCCGACGTTGATGTCGGGCTGATAGTGAATGATGCCATCTGTCCAGCGCGCATTCAGGCGCGGATGATCGCGCAGCGCTGTGGCGATCAACTTGACGAGGAGATCGGTATAGGTGGGTTTAGGCTGATGCCGCTTTTCAAGTAACGGTTTAATCCGATCGCGCAGCTCAACGAGTCCGCTCGCAGCCACTTCGCGCACCAGATAAATGTGGGGCACATTTGTCCAGCTGTTGGTCACGCGCTCGGCCATGACGCGCCAAATGGTGCTGGGTGTTTCCACGCCGCCGGTTAAATCAGTCGCAATTGCAGGCTGCTGGACCTGCAGCACATCAGCTGCCAGCACTGCACCATGCGGGCCTGTGCCTGACAGAACATTGACATCAAGTCCGCGCTCAGCTGCGAGGCGGCGCGCTTTGGGTGAAGCAGGTGTGATGA
>JBGQGR010000513.1:0-3074 GCA_041497495.1 Anaerolineae bacterium
ACTCGCAATGTGAGTGAGACATTCGCTCAGAATGCTTGCTCGCTGCGAAGTCGGCGCCTGGCGGCCTACCAAGTCTCCAATGAAGACTTAGGTATGGGCAGGACGCCGAACCTGACTTCTACCAAATTGGAATTTGCTCTAGCCGTGGCCTTTGATTCGATCTTTTAGCTGCTGAATAAATTTTTGCCAGATTGGATTCTCGCCGCGTTTCCAGAAATGCGCCATCAGTTCATCGGCTTGCGTCTCCGACCATTTCAACTCCTGCATGGCATACAAACTATAGAAAGCCGTCACTCGATAGTTCGCGGCGCAATGGATCAACACCTTTTGATCGCCGATCTGGTTCAGCGTACTGGCGAACGTCTCGAAATCACTATCTTGCGGATGTTCCCAATCGACGGGAATATAGTGATAAGCCATGCCCGCCGATCGCACGACACCGGCTTCATCCTTTAACGCACTCCGTGAATCGTGCGGTGCAAGATTGATGACCGCTTGAAAACCTTCCGCGGCGATCGACTTCAATTGATCTTCAGTCGGTTGGCCGCTTGTGATCAGTCGATCGTTGACTTTCAGGTAATGGTAAATATCTTGTGGGCTCATGAATTTCCTCTTGGCTGAATTTTGCGGCTCTCGATCACTTGAGTGTACACAGCGCCTGTCGAATCTCGCCCAAATGGTAAGCCGTATGAACGAGGATCGCCAGTGCGCCGCCCATATTAAACTCGCCTGACCATGAATCGAAGTTGCGGAACATGGTTAAGACTCGGTGATATGTCTGATTGAGTTTTTCTTTTGAGGCCGCCCATTCTTCCGGCGTGACAGCGGAGACTGTCCGCCAAATTTCTCCCCAGTCGGATTTAACGGCCTCGTTGGTGATCAAATACCGTTCCAGCACTACCAAATAAAAATTAACGTGCGCCACCTGTGCGCCGAGCGTCGCGCACTTGTTGCCGACTGGCCGCGAGGCTTCAGCGGCAGTAATCGTCTCCAGCGTCTCGAAGAGCGATGTATCTTTATCGAGATAGATGCCGTGCACATGCTCGAAGGTTTCGTCGAGCAAATCGAAAAGTTCCGTGGTGAAGCGCTCTTGATCGATTTGTTTTAGCATAGGTTGTCCTTGTCCGGCGATTAAATTTTGCGCGCGGCGATCGAATACGTGTGCCAATGTTTGGGATCGCCTAACGCCGTGACGCCATCCGATTCTTCTTCAAGAAAAAATTCTGCTTCGAATTTGCTCAACAGCTGCTGGGCTTGATCGACAGTGTGAAATGTCATATGCGAATTGGTGGACCAGCCGTCACGATCGCCGAACAAGTTTCCGGCGAATCTGCCGCCCGATCGCAAAGACGCTTGAATGCGACTCCAGAGTGCATCAAAACTGTGCGGCGAGCAAAAAGGCAGCGAATAGCTGGCGTTGACGAGATCGGAGGTTGGCAGCTCAACCGCTTCTAATGAAGATACTTTAGTCTCCAAGCGATCGAGCTGATCGGGCGCAGCTCGACGCCGTACCCATTCGATTGCGCCCGGCTCTCGATCGATCGCCAGCACCCGCCAGCCTCGGCGCAGCAGTTCGATCGTATCCACACCGTTGCCGCAGCCGAGATCGATCGCGAAGCGCAGATCAGCCGATCGGGTTCCAGCTTCAAACGCGGTCAAGGCGCGCAGCAGCGTGTCGCGCGGCGATCGATCGAGCGTCGCTTCATAATATTTTCCCCATTGGACGCTGATGTCGGCTTCGTTCATCTATTAGTTTGCCAGTTTTTATTCTACTGCGCCTTCACCACGAAGTTGAATGAACCGACTTGGCCAGCGCCGCTTGTTTCCAGCGCAATGATCATCTTCGGATCGAAGATGCCGTCGCTGTCGTTCTGGCTGACGCCGGGGAAATACAACTGTGTCGTCAGAATCGGGCCGTTCGTCGCTTGCACTTTGACGTGAATGTGTTCCGTGCGGCCGGGATACAAGCCTGGAATGATCGACGTCAATTGATAGCGGCCATTCGAGTCGGTGTATTGATGCCCGCGCAGTGTGTAACCGTTGTTATCGTAATTGCCGCTGGCATCGGCCTGCCAAAAATCCAGGAGCGCGTGCGCAATCGGTTGGCAGTCGGTCGTGAACACGTAGCCGGTCAACACAAGTTTAGTCCCCGGCATGTTGGCTGTGATCAATGACGCTTGTTCAGGCGAACCCGCTTTGAAATACGGCCCTTCTGTTTGTGCAGATGTCAGCTTAATCGGCGGCGTGCAATTTGGCGTTGTCGCAGACGCCTCAGTTGTTGGCTGTGCAGCCGTTGTGGATGGTGCAGGTGCAATGACTTGCGGCGCTTGGGGAGGAACCGCAGTCGGCGTGGCGGATGTTTGTCCGCTGCAAGCTGCCAGCATCGCGATCAGCGCAACGCACCACACATTTCGAAAAACTGCGACTCGGACTTTCTCGTTCCAAAAGTGTAGCATTATGACACTCTCCCTATCGACGAATTGATGCCAGCAGCTCTGCGCGCGCAATCGACACTGCCTGCCCGGCCCAGTGTGCATACATTTTACCTGATGGATGCAACCCATCGGCGGCGATCAAACTTGGATCGATCGAAGCCCGCCGCGAAATCGGTGTGATGTCGATATACTGCGCGCCCGATTGGATTGTCTCGGCCCGATTGATCGTATTAAATCGATCGATCTCGGCGGCGATCTTGGATCGATCACGTCCGGTCGCGAAAGACGTCACGCTCCAATCGGGAATCGAGAGTACAATCACGCGCGCAGGCCGATCGGCGGCAAACGCGATCGCGCGCTTCAACAGCGCGGCGAACTCGGATCGATAGTCATCCACCGAGTAACCTCGATATTGATTGTTCACTCCAATCAATACCGATACCAAATCATACTGGCCCAACGGCCTGAGCTGATCGATCGCGGCATTGAGCTCGTCCGTCGTCCAGCCCGTCTTGGCGATGATGATCGGATCGTCCAGATCGATCTGCTCGGCGCGCAGCAGCGATGCCAGCTGCACCGGCCAGCGTTCTGCTTCGGCCACGCTTTCACCGATGGTATAAGAATCGCCGAGTGCCAAGT
>JBGQGR010000514.1:0-3071 GCA_041497495.1 Anaerolineae bacterium
CAAGTGAAGATAGATACACTTCTGATCCCGCTGGACGAAAGTCCAGCGATTAATAACGGCGGACTCTCGTCCGCCTTGAGCATCACCTAAATCGAAATCTGCTCTAATACAAAAACATCGGCTTGCCTTCGACGTGGCGCACCTTGGGCACATAGTTCTCGCTATCGTACAGCTCATCCACATCGACGCGCTTCACGCCCTGCATGATCGTCGCGATCGGCACGCTGGTGTACGTGCCGTTGCGCAGCGCCACCATGCGATTCGACGCGCCGCGCGTGATCAACTTCACGGCCATGTTGGCATAGTTAACCGCGACCATCAGATCCAAACTATCCGGCGCGCCCGATCGCATCAAATAGCCGATCTGTTGATACAAAATATCTTCACCGGTTATTTTCTTCAACGCTTCACCGGTAATCGCGCCGATGCCGCCTAATTTTTTGTGACCAAAAGCATCGGCCTGTCCGTACTCGACGATCTTGCCACCGACCATCTGCGCGCCTTCAGAGATCGTCACCATCGCATAGTTGCTGGGATTCGATTTCTTATCCTGTAATAGAAATGCGGCCAGTTTTTCCGGATCAAAATGAACCTCGGAAATGATCGATCGATCGACACCGGACAAATATGAGGCGAGCAACGAGGTTTCACCACAGTTGCGGCCAAACAATTCGATCACGGCCAGACGCTCGTGACTGCCCGCATTCGTGCGCAGTTGATGAATGAATTCCACACTGCGCGTGACCGCCGTCGAAAAGCCGATGCAGTAATCAGTGCCGAAGACATCGTTGTCCATTGTCTTCGGAATCGCGGCGATGTGCACGCTTTCGCGATGCAAACGCTCGGCATAGCTTAACGTGTCATCACCGCCGATTGGGATCAGCATATCCAGACCCAACTTCTCCAAGACCTTCAATACATGCGGCGTAAAATCGAATGGACCCTTATCGTCGGCGGCAATCTTGCCGCGCAAAAACTCCGGCACTTCGGTTGGCCGCACTTTGCCCGGATTCGTGCGGCTGGTATGCAAGAACGTGCCGCCCGTTCGATCGATCGTGCGGACGCGCTGCTTGTCAAGCGGAATAATATACTCTGTGTGCTTCGCCGGATCGTCCAGATCGTAATCAAGCAGACCGGCCCAACCTTTGCGAATGCCGATGACCTCATAGCCTTCGTCGATTGCGCGATAGGCAATGGTTTTGATGCACGGATTCAAGCCCGGCACATCGCCGCCACCCGTCAATACTCCAATGCGCTTCATGCTTCTGCTCCTTGTATCCCCCACGACTCTTCGGTGATCGCAGCCACTTGACCGCGTGTCATTTCGATCAGCCGCGCAACCTCGATCGGGAATACTGCGTGATGCGCGCCCGCCGCGGCCCACACTGTAGTGAATCGATCGAGGGATTGATCGATCAACACCGGTAAGTTTTGCGTGTGCCCGATCGGTGGTACGCCGCCTACTTCATAACCCGTAACTTTGAGAACCGTTGCGGCATCGGCCAACTTCACTTTCTTCCGACTGACATTGCACACGGCGCCGATCAATTTTTCTTCGACGATCCGATCGCCTGCCGCTAACACGATAGTCGGGCGATCGTCGATGATGAACAACAACGATTTCACGATCGCGCCGACCGGAACGGTCGTGTTGAAATGCACGCCGATCGCATCCGCGGCCATCTGCGCGGTGCGAGCGCTGTCATTCAATTCGAGGACAACATCGCCGAGACCGGCGTTGACTAAAGCGGAGCGAACTTGATCGATGGGGTTCATGATGTTTTCATAGAAGCGCCCCTCGCGGTCTTCCAAATAGGCACAAGCGCGAGGCTTGCCTTTACACATTCACGTTCACGCCCTAGTCCACCGGCCTCGGAGCCAGCAGCCTGAGTCATTACTTACTTATCCCGACAGAGTAAACAAAGCCTGTTTGACTATCAATCACAACCGTAAAATGCGGGAACGGTTCTGCGGTTGGAACTGTTGGTGGACGCGGGTAGGCATCTTTCCATAGACCTTCAAGTTGAACATACCACACCAATGTTTGAGGGTCATCGCTTCTTGGCATTGAAGAATTCTGGCGATCATAAAACTCCTTGAAGGTGAGGAGCTCTGCATACAAGACTCGTGGTGTAGTCGATATAGGCGCGATTTCTGGATGGCCCTGACTACCTGCTTCAATAGCGGTACGCTTTGCTTCTTCGAGGCTAATGGCCGTGATCGGTGTCGGTGTCGGGGCACCAACACCGATATTTGAGCAACTTGAGAGTAGTAAGACGATTAGCAAACCAAAAAGATATCGCATCGCCATGCTGCCAAGTCTTTCTGCCAAGTTCTCCTGTGTGCTTAAAATGGACGAAACATCACTGGCTGAAAGTGCGCCCAACTGCGGCTGGAACAATTTACGCGTTTGTAATCTGCACCGACTCCACGCCGGGCGTTGATCGCAGCTGCGCGATCAGGGCGTCGTTGAGCAGCGTGGTGTCGTTCGGGAAGTCGAGCTGCATCTGCCCTCGGTGCGATTGAACGATGAAGCAGAATCGATCCGTGCCCGAATCAGATTGCAGCATGCGATGCACTTCGCCAATACGGGCTGAATCTATAACGCTGTCACCCGTGCGTGAGATGAAAACTTTCACTATACGGTCGATTTGATGATGACGGCCATTGCCGTTGCCATTCGAGCCATTACGCTTGGGCGGGGGCAATGGTTCAGTCGCCGTCTTTAACGGGATGTGCGTCGGAGTTGATTGAACTTTGGATGTCGCCACAACCGCAGGCTGTGGATCGACAGGCACTAGCTTGGGTGCGGATTGCTGAATAATCGGTGTGTAATCCGTTTTCGTTTCGGCTACCGGTCGATCGGTTGGCAACGGTTGATAAGGCACATCACTCATCGCATTGATCGGATCCGAAGGCAGCTCATCGCTCACACCGGCAAATGGATCGGTCTCGTCCGACCAATCGGTGTCATCTTTGATCTCTGATTTCTGATTTCGGATTTCATTCGCTGATGGCTGATAGCTTACACTTGCACCGCGCTGCGGATGCAGTGCAGGTGTCGCCGCTGG
>JBGQGR010000515.1:0-3068 GCA_041497495.1 Anaerolineae bacterium
AATTCTGGGATCCGAGTTTCAGCGAATATGCGAATCAAGTTCTATCGTCTGGAAAATAAATTCAGATGCAGCTCATTTGTCAGCACGTCACTAAATCATTTGAAGCACATGGCGCAACGGTTGAAGCGTTAGCCGATGTGACTTTTACCGTGCAGGAGCATGAATTTGTCTGCATGGTCGGCCCCAGCGGCTGCGGCAAAACGACGCTGCTGAAAATCATCGCCGGGTTGTTGCCACCAACTTCAGGGCAAATTGTTATCGGCAGCACGCCTACGGGATCGGGACCGCGTCCGGCAATGGTTTTTCAAGAGCACGGGCTTTTTCCGTGGATGACCCTGCTGGATAATGTTGCGTTCGGCTTGAAGATGCAGGGGATCGATCGGGCACAGAGAAATGATCGGGCTACCACCTGGCTGGAGCGTTTCGGTCTCGCCGGTTTTGCGCGCCACTATCCGCACGAATTATCGGTCGGGATGCGCCAGCGTGCCGGCATCGCGCGCGCCTTCTTGATCGATCCTAAAATCCTGTTGATGGATGAGCCCTTTGGCGCGCTCGATGCGCAGACGCGTTTGATCTTGCAGGACGAATTGCTTAAAGTCTGGCTGGCTTCGCGCAAATCGGTGGTGTATATCACGCACGATATTGAGGAAGCGCTTCGATTGGGCGATCGAGTTCTGGTCATGACCGGACGGCCCGGACGTATTCGCGCGGATTTCCCCAGCCCGATCGAGCGCTCAAGCCGATCGAGCACTGCACTGGAAGCTAAAGAGATAGATACCAAATGGAAAATTTGGAAAATGTTGGAAGACGAAGCGCGAGCGAGTCTCCGGGAAGCAATCTGAAATCTGTCCTGCGCTTTATGCGCTGGCATATCTGGCTGCCGATCCTCGTTATTGCGGTTTTGCTCGGCTTGTGGGAAATTGCCGTGCGGAACAAATGGCTCTCCGCTTTGTTGTTTCCTGCGCCGTCGACGATCTTCGCGCGCCTGCTGGTCCTCCTGAATAGCGGCGAACTACTGATCAATCTCGGTCAAACTTTGGCGCGGATGTTAGTGGGCTTTGTGGCAGGTGGTGTACCCGCGGCGCTGTTGGGTCTGTTGATGGGCTGGCTGCCGCGCCTGAGCCGCGTCATCGATCCAATTATTGCGGCGATTCACCCCATACCCAAAGTCGCAATCTATCCGTTGATCATGGTGCTCTTCGGCATCAATGAAGTTTCCAAACAAGTGATCATTGCCATTAGCTGCTTCTTTCCAATGGTGATCAATTCGGTGGCGGGTGTGCGCCAGATCAGCCCCATTCACTTTGAAGTGGCGCACAACTACGGCGCCAGCCGGCGGCAAATCTTCACGCAGGTTGTTCTGCCCGGCAGTCTGCCCTTCATGCTCAGCGGGGTGCGGCTCGCGTTGAATACCGCGCTCCATATGGCGATTGCCGTCGAGATCATTTCGGCTAATCGGGGTTTGGGTTCGATCATTTGGTTCGCCTGGGAGACCTTGCGTGTGGAAGACTTATACGTTGCGTTGATTGTGATCTCGATCGTCGGGGTGCTGATGAATTGGAGCCTGCGCCGTCTGGCGCTGCGTTTGGTGCCGTGGCAAAAACAGGAGGCTGGCTAACTATGACAGTCGCCTCGCCGTCGACAGTTGTAAGTGAGCAATCAATTACTCCACGTTCAATGCGTCTTGCTCCTCAAAATGCCTTCATTGAATTCCTGCCCGAAGATCTGACGCTATCCGTCCCCGCTTTATTCGAACGCCAAGCCGATCGGTATGCTGATCGCGTGGCAGTGAAGTTCCACGTTCGATCGTTGACGTATGCGCACGTGAATCGTGCAGCTAATCGTGTGGCGCACAGTTTGGTGAGCTTGACCGGTTCGGCGGCTGCCCCGATCGGTGTGCTGTTGTCTGATCGAGCCGACATGGTTTTCGGGTTATTGGGAATTTTAAAGGCTGGACAGATCGGAGTCATACTTGATCCCAGCAGCCCCAGTGTGCGGCTGAATCAAATCGTTCAAGATTCGGGTTTAGCGGCTTTGATCGTCGATGATCGAACGATCGGCTTCGCGCAAAAATTTAAGACGGAAGTCGGCCACCTGATTCGGATCGATGATCTGGATCAAAATGTAGAGGATCTGCGCTTATCGATCCCAAGTGATCAACCCGCCGTAATCAATTACACTTCCGGTTCCACCGGTCGCCCTAAAGGCGCCGTGCGATCGCATCATCAATTACTGCGCGGCGCAATGCGTCAAAGAAACCTATCTCACGTGGGCGAAGAAGATCGAATGCTGGTGCTCTCTTCGCCGTCTTTCGCGGCGTGGGGCGGTCGCGTTTTGTGGACGCTGTTGAGTGGCGCGCAATTGTTGCTGTACGATCTCAAGCAAAACGGCTTGGGCGGTCTTGCCGAATTTATCCGGCGCGAAGGTGTGACCATTTTCCATTCAACGCCGACGGTCTTTCGTCACTTCGCGGCTACCTTACAGGTGGGTGACTCTTTTCCAAGCGTCCGTATGTTGAGCTTGGGCGGCGATACGATCTTGAAGAAGGATTATGAAATTTTTCAACGCTGGTTTCCTGGCGAGTGCTTGATGCGGGTAGGTTATTCTGCCACGGAAACGGGCAGCATCAGCAGCACTTTCTTAAACAAGCGCAGTGTCATTGACTCGCCGATTGTGCCGGTGGGTTACATCTCCAAAGCTGTCGAAGTGACGATCGTCGATGAGCACGATCGGCCAGTGGGCGTGAATGAGGTTGGCGAGATTGTAGTCAAGAGCGAAGATGTCACACTCGGTTACTGGCGGCGGCCTGATCTGACAGCCGCAGCTTATACGATCGATCCGAATGATGATCGACGGCGCGCCTATCACACCGGCGACATCGGCCGCTTGCGTCCGGACGGCCAGTTGGAGCATCTGGGCCGCAAAGATTTTCAAGTTAAGATCCGGGGCAATCGAGTTGAAATTTCCGAGATTGAACTGGCCCTGATGGATCACGCCGCGGTCTCAGAAGTTTTCGTGATGGCTCGCAACGAAAACTCGGAGGGCAGGTATTTGGCTGCTTACCTCGT
>JBGQGR010000516.1:0-3063 GCA_041497495.1 Anaerolineae bacterium
TCCGTGTAAGCGCTGTACACGCCGAAGCGGCCCGGCACATCGAACCACTGCTCCGGATCGAGCGCGCGCGTGCTGTAATGAATCACTTGATCCTTGCCCAAACTCTGGCCCCACGGATCGCTTACTCCGGCCCCGATCGTGACTGCATAATCCGACGAGGGCGCTGCCGCAAAGCCGAAAGTGTAATGATGATCGTATTCGCTGTAGTAGGTGTACACATCGGTGATCGACGGCGCGGGCTTGACGGTGATGTTGGAGAGCGTGCTCTCTTTCACCGGCCCGGAGAAGTAAATATCGATCGAGCCATACGCGGTCGCGTTGCGATCGCCATCAGCCGGATCGGTGCGAATGACGCGGAAGACGGGCACCGTGTTGAATGACCACGTGTAATCGGCTTGCATCGGCGCTCCGCCGCCTCGCGCTTTAGCGCCGGCTGAAACCACACCAAAATAAGTCGTGCCGCGCTTGAGCAGCTGCGACGGTGTGAAGATCATTGTTTCGCCTAATAGAGTCTGGTTAGGTTGAGCACCGCCTAAACCGGGCGCGGCCATCTTGCCAACTTGGCCCACACCTTGTGGCGCGATCACTGTTTCAGTCACCCAGGTGACAGTGCCGTCCACTTTCGCGCCGTCGATCGATCCGGTGTGCAGCGCGAAGGCTGTTTGTGCACTGGCATGATCCATCGGTTGATTGAATGTCACTTGGATCGCTTGATCGAGACCGGTGGTGCCGTTTTCGGAATCATTTGGCGCTGTCCGCACTACGATTGGTGTTTGGGTGGTGAATGACCATGAGTAATCTTTTTGCAAAATCGCACCGGTTGGATCGGCCAAGCCTGCGGCAACTTTCGCAGTGTACAACACACCTGCTTGCAAACGCTCGCTTGGATGAAAGACATAGATCGAAGTGTTCAGCCATTCGCCTTGACCTTTAATCGCTGGATCGAACGTCAAAGGTTGAGGCAGCTTTGTCTGATCGGATGCCGCGAGCAGCGGCACGACCGGTCGATTGAACATCACGGTGATGTCCGATTGGGGATCGATGTCGGTCGATCCGTCGGCGGGAATCACCTGCGTGACATTCAAGAAGCCGACGGCTTTGAAAGCAAAGGCCCAGATTTGTCCCAATGTTTTGCCGTTCACGGCTTTGGCCGTGTCGAGCAGCTTCACGTTGTAAGTGGTGTTGCGTTCAAAGCCGCTGCCAGTTGGTACAAATTGCACGCTCTTGTTATCATCGCTCCACTTGAAAGTGCCGGGCACCTTGGGCGAAATAGCGAACGCCGCTTCAACCGAGGGGCGATCCATCGGCTTGTCAAAATTCAAGACGATCGGCGCTTCGGTGGGCTGCTCTTCGCCCCGATCGGGCGCGCGATCGATCACGATCGGCGCCAGGTTCGCCGCAGGTGCGGATCGCTGGCGAGTCAACAAGAAGATGCCGCCGCCGACCGATACGATCACGGCGACAAATGCGATCAAAATAAGCGGCAATCGATTGGTAGAAGGACGAGGGGGATTGATAGCTGCCATGTTGCTCCTTAGTGAATGAAGAGTGATAAGTGAAAAGTGAAATGATCACCCTTCAGGGTTGTAGGTTCACTTCCACAGAATTCAAATGCACCGTCAAGCCATCGCGCGCGCTCAACGAATACACTACAATTCTTCCTGGTTGAGCGGTCAAAACTTGAAACGGCACATCGATCGAAAATGATCCGCGCTGACCAACATCAGCGTTGATATGCGCGGCGGCGCGACCGAGTTGATGGTTGTTCGCATCACGCACTTCTACGACCAGTGTTTGCTCAAACGTCGGATCGCTTACGCCGCTGATCGTAACCGATTTGCCGATCGAGGCGTTCGGCGCGGGTGACGTGATCACGATCGATTCAACGCGATCGGAACTTAATGCAGTAATGTTAGATGGCTTGGTGCTATTCAGTTCTACATCTAATGAAGCCAGATGGGTCGGGCCGCCGTCACGCGCTGAAGTTGAATAGACGACGATCCGACCGGGTTGATCTGCCCCATTTGGAATACTCACATCGCCGGAAAATTTTCCGCGTTGGCCGGCATCGGCGTTGATGCGCGTGCTGCCATTCGCAATGACGTTGCCCGTTTGATCGCGCACCAACACGCCGAGCGTTTGCTCAAACGTGGGATCGCTGATCCCTTCAATGTGGATCGATCCGTTCAAGCCCTGGCCGGGCAGCGGCAGGGTGATCGCGATACTTTCTTTCGCGTCACTGTCGATCGATGGCGATTGAGTTGCCGCCGGAATCGAGGTCGGCTGCACTCCGATCGAGGTGCCGATCGCCAATGGTGTTGAAACGATCGGCGGCAGAGTCGCGGTCGGTGTAGTATCGATCGGGTTTGAGTTAAACGCGCCGCCGACAAATCCGCAAGCCAATGTACTCAGCGGCAGTATCACTAATAATGGCAGGGCTATCCAAGATCGAACACGGGCACGCATACCAGTTCCTCATCAGTATCATAACGCCGAATGCGCTCGGCAAGTTCCCGCTCAACCTACGATCGATCGGCGCACAGCCGACGATTGATCGACGCTGGCGACTTCGGCTTGATCATAGCCTACTCTAAATCAATCCGCAAGATGCTGACGGCGATTACACCCGGCCCGCAGTTTGATCGATGTATAATGTGACGCATGAATCTATTGGTTGTGGGCGGATCAGGCTACATCGGCGGGTTAGTGCTGCCGACATCGTCATAGCATCACCGGCTGCGCATTTTCGATTTGCGTCCGCCGGCCGATCCGGCCTGGGAGTATGTGGCAGGCGATGTGCTCGATCTCGATTCGATCTCACGCGCCATGACGGGCATCGAGGCGCTGATCTACATGGCGCTGGGCTTGAAAGACTTACCGGAGAATTCGCGAGAGGAAGCGAAAATTTACCGCCCACTGCTTGCGAAGCTTACAGTTTGACCAAATTTCTGGGCGAGGAAGTCTGTCGCTTCGCGGTGCGGAATTGGCACATGCACGTCAACGTGCTGCGCTTGTGCTGGCCGCTATCGATCGAGGATTGGCAGGCTCAAGCCTATCGCGGCA
>JBGQGR010000517.1:0-3060 GCA_041497495.1 Anaerolineae bacterium
GATGTGACCGATCGGGTTACCGCCGATATGAAAGCGAACATGTTCCAAGCTTCATGGAACGGTGTGACCCGCAACGGCCGAGCCTACGGCATGCCGTGGCTGATGGATGTGAAGTACTTCATGTACAACAAGGATATGCTGCAGAAGGCCGGCATCAGCGCCCCGCCCAAGACTTGGGAAGAGTTGGTCGATCAGGCCAAGACGATCAAACAGAAGGGATTGGTTGAATTCCCGATCGATTGGTCGTGGAATCAGAAGGAAGGCGTGACGTGTGATTTCGCAGTGTTGTTGTTCGGCAATGGCGGATCATTCGTCGATGCCAACGGCAAGCCAGCCTTCAACAACGACAAGGGTGTTCAAATCTTAACGTGGATGAAGCAGACTCTGGACGATGGCTTAAGCAATCCGAGTTCCGTGTCGTCCGATGAGAATGCCGTTGAAGCGAACTTCCTCGCGGGCAAGAGCGCCTTCGCGGTCAACTGGCTCTTCCAGTACAGCGATTCGAATGACGCGACCAAGTCGCAAGTTGTAGGTCAGGCAGCCTTCGCGCCGATGCCGGTATTTGCGGCCGGCGCGGCCGCGGGTATCAAGGGCTCCAGCGTCGATGGTTCCAGCTCATTCGCCATCATGAAGACGACGCCCTATCCCGATCAGGTCTGGAAGTTCCTGACCTACCTCGCCAGCAACGAAGTGCAGATCAAGTATTCAGCGGAGATGCTGCCGGTGTGGCAAAATGATTTTCAAGGTGATGCTCTCACTAAATTAAAAGCGGCCACGCCTTCCAATCCGGTGACAGTGCCGGCTTTCTTGGGGCAGTTCCCATTCGCTAATGAACGGCCGACGGTCGCTTACTACAATGAAGCTTCCGCCGCACTGCAGCTCGCCATTCAAGAAGCGCTGACTGGCTTGAAGTCTCCGCAGCAGGCGCTGGATGCAGCGGCTGCTAAATGGGTCCAACTCGCCGGTAAATAGTTTATCAACGAAAAGCAACTGGGTGGATTTGCGCGGTCGCGCAAATCCACCCGCTGTTGTACGCCCAGCATGAGCAATGACTAGAGAGTGAAAGTCTCTTACGGGGGTTGATGGCACTAACCGTTAGCGAAAGGCAAGGGTGCCACCGTGAGGTGGGGTCTGAAGGAAGCCGGACGCAAATCTGCGGCTTGAGGAACACGAACCGGATGCGAGGCCGTGCGCTCGGACGAGTGGGCAACAGATCACGAAGTCCAAGTCATCAAGGGGCAAAGCGGTAAATTCGGCAAGCGTGCAGAGAAAGTCATGGTTCTTATCTGGGGAGACCTGTGGTCAGGCGGTGCAAGCCGCAACTCTCATCACAAGGTGAGACTGAGATCGCAGGAGTCAGCTGAGGCCATAGTACCGAGAGTCGCCAGGCAAGATCGGGAAGGGCTGAACGGCAAATGTGCCTTGAGCAGAAAGTTCGCGGAACGAGCATTGAAAGCCGACTGTCTCGGATAGAGACACTGCTGGTCAAGCGGTGAGGGTGAAGCCCGAGCCAATTAGCCAGAGGGCTGAGCAGTTCCCGGTACAGACTGTCAACACGGGCTCGAGGACTGGTGCAGCATCGGTGTCCTGACGTTTGCCGAACCGCCGGATGCGGACCCGCATGTCCGGTGGTGTGAGAGGGGGAGCGGGCGACCGCTCCCTCTACTCGATTATTGATATGGGCTTATTCTCCAGATCCAATTCGAAGCGACGACCCTCGTTGCGGCAGCAGGATACGCGGATTGCCTGGCTGCTGGTCATCCCCAGTCTCATCGTGATATTCGGCGTGACGTTGTGGCCGATCATTTCTACATTTATCCTGAGCTTGTTTAACGCGCCGACCGGTATCGATCAAACCCGCACCTTTGTCGGCCCCGATAACTACACGCAATTGCTCGGCGATCAAACTTTTTGGGACACTGTCGGGCGCACGCTTTACTTCACGGTCGTGTCGGTCGGCTTGGAATTGACGCTCGGTCTGGGAATCGCGCAGTTGATACAGTCGCGCCCATGGGGCTGGAAATTTTTGCGCTTCAGCTTGATCATCCCGTGGGCGGTGCCGACCATCGTCAACGGCGCGATGTGGCGGTGGATTTACAGCGCCGATTTTGGCGCGCTCAACGGCTTGCTCACGCAATTGGGACTGATCAAACACTATGTCCCGTGGTTGACTTTGCCCGATTTGGCAATGAACCTGGTGATTCTGGCCGACCTATGGCATACGATGCCGTTCGTTGCTTTGATTTTACAAGCAGCCTTGGCAACACTGCCTGAAGAGTTGAACGAAGCTGCGGCCGTCGATGGCGCGAGCGCCTTCCAGCGTTTCTGGAAAATCCGATTGCCTTTGCTGCGCCCGGCGATTCTGGTAGCGCTGATCGTGCGCACGGTTGAAGCCTTCCGCGTATTCGATATTGTCTACATCATCACGAGCGGCGGGCCGGCCAATAAGACGATCACGTTGACTTATTTGACCTACCTGAATTCGTTCTCGTACGGCAAGCAAGGGACCGGTGCGGCACTGTCCTTTCTGATCTCGATCTTCACGATCATCATGGCCTTTATCTTTATCCGTTTTCTCTACCGGCCCGAGGAGAATCAATAATGCGCCCTCGAAAGTACCTCCGCAAACTGGTTCTATTTCTGCTTACCCTCCCGGTGCTGTTTTTCATTTTCTTTCCACTACTGTGGCTGCTCACAGCCAGTTTTTCGACTCAAGTGGAACTGTACGCAGTGCCGCCGCATTGGATTCCGCAGCAACCTACTTTTCAAAATTATCTGGACATTTTTTTCCCGAGCCAGGCCGTCTCGGCGGTGCCGCGCACTTTTGCCGTCGCTCTGCTGAATTCGGTCAAGATCGCGTCCGCGGTAACGATCATCTGTATCGTGCTAGGCAGTCTGGCTGGCTATGCGCTGGCGCGTATTCCGTTCAAACATAGCCGCACCATTCAAATCGGGATTCTGGCTACGCGGATGATCCCGGAAGTTTCATTGGTTATTCCGCTCTTCATTATTGCCACCAGTCTGGAGTTGATCAACAAACCCAGCGTGTTGATCATCACC
>JBGQGR010000518.1:0-3056 GCA_041497495.1 Anaerolineae bacterium
GCGATAAGCAGGCAATGCCACTTGAGCAATTAGCCTGCTCATTCGAATGGAACTGGGATGATTGTATCAGGTGATTTCGCCTCCTCCCAGAGGTACAGTCAAAGCACAATCTTCTGAATCTCTAAAGTTGAAGGTGTAGCGTGGATATTTACTGATAATGTGTGATGTCTGCTCGAATTCACCTCCCGGCGACAAGTTTAGCGCTGCGATTCTTCAAACGCGCCATCTATCCAAATCTTGCGCGCTCGGTTGCGCGACCCTCAAGCATTATATTAAACAGTTTAATCAAGCGCAACCGCAAATAGATAGGGGTTGGATCATAATTGTGAGCCGCCTACTTGATCGATCGCATGGAAGAGATGGGCATCATCGGCCCGGCAGTCGAGGCCGGTCGATCGCGTGACGTGTTGGTCAATCCGATCGAGGACGGGGAAGATTGGGGCTGAGACAATTAGCAATGATCAATGTGCAATGATCAAAACGAGGCGAGCCATTTGGCTCGCCTTATCTGTTGTTTCGCTATTAAAGGTATGCTTTCTGTATTTCCGCGCGCCGCTCTTCTCTGATCTTCTCCCACTCCGGCCGCTTATCTTCTGCTTCGATATGTTAGCGTGATTACGCTGACGCCTTTTGTCATTCAGAGGAAGGTTTGAGCATTTCACCAGTTGGATAATCATCTAGCTTTAGTATTGGCTGTACTTGGACAAACCAGTTATTCTTCTGTCTGATTAAGATGGTTCCTAGACCATGATGCGGGTGTCGATCATCAGGATATTGTAGTGCCAAGGCTTCAAATTCCTCATCTGGCACGTTGATGATTAGCCTCAGGATATTCGGTGTTAAACCATGCCTATGCATAATATCTAAGATTTCTCGAGCCACTGCATTGAAATCCACTTTTTGATCCAACATTGATATCCGCCTTTTTGTCATTCTTGGGCAATTTACCTCAAGCTTCTTGCTTGACGCGTCGTTCATCACGAAGCTTCTCCCACTCCGGCCGCTTATCTTCCGCTTCGATCTGCTGGCGTAGTTCGAAGATTTGATCGCGCAAGAGTGCAGCCTTCTCGAACTCCAAATCTTTTGCGGCTTGTTTCATTTCTTTTTCCAGTTCACGCACCAGCCGCGCTACTTCGTCCTTAGGCATTTTCTGGCCAACATTATATGTCGCACGCTCTTCGGCCAACGCGTGGGCTTGTTGACTGATCAGTTCGCGCACGGCTTTGATGATGCTCAACGGTTCGATGCCATGCTCGGTGTTGTAAGCGACTTGAATCTTGCGGCGGCGATTGGTCTCGTCGATCGCGCGCTGCATCGAGTCGGTGATCTTGTCGGCGTACATGATCACTTTTCCCTGCACATGCCGCGCCGCTCGACCGATCGTCTGGATCAACGATGTCCCACTGCGCAAGAAACCTTCTTTGTCCGCATCGAGAATGGCAACAAGTGAAACTTCCGGCAAATCCAGCCCTTCGCGCAAGAGATTGATGCCGACGACAACATCATATTCGCCCAAACGTAAATCGCGCAGAATCTCGATGCGCTCGAACGTCTCGATCTCGCTATGCAGATACGTGACTTTAATATCGATCTGCTTCAAGTAATCGGCCAGGTCTTCAGCCATGCGCTTGGTCAGTGTCGTGACCAACACGCGCTGACCGTGACTGACGCGCTGTTTGATCTGTCCGATCAAATCATCGACTTGGCCTTTAACCGGTTTGACTTCGATTTCCGGATCGACCAAGCCCGTCGGTCGAATGATCTGCTGCACCACTTGCTGCGAATGCTGCAACTCGTAATCGGCGGGTGTGGCCGTGGTGAAGACCACTTGATTGATGCGCTGCTCGAACTCTTCAAACGTCAACGGCCGGTTATCGACGGCGCTCGGTAAGCGGAAACCGTACTTCACCAATTCTTCCTTGCGCGAGCGATCGCCGTGATGCATCGCGCGAATCTGCGGGATTGTCATGTGGCTTTCGTCGACGATCAGCAGGAAGTCGTCCGGGAAGTAATCGACTAGCGTCCACGGCGGCTCGCCAGCTGATCGGCCGTCGAAGTGGCGCGAATAGTTTTCGATGCCGGAGCAGTAGCCCACTTCGCGCAGCATTTCCAGATCGTACTTGGTGCGCTGTTCGATTCGCTGCGCTTCAAGGAACATATCGTGCTCTTTGAAATACTTCAATCGATCGACTAACTCTGCTTCGATCGTCTGCATCGCGCGCTGCAACTTCTCTTCCGACGTGATGAACTGTTTGGCCGGATAAATCTCGATCGACGCTTCTTCCTTTAAGATTTCGCCGGTCAGCGGATCGATCTCGGTCATGCGCTCGATTACGTCACCCCAGAACTCGATCCGGTACGCCGTCTCAGCATACGCGGGCTGGACTTCAAGCGTATCGCCGCGCACACGGAACTTGCCGCGCCCAAAGGCGATATCGTTCCGATCGTATTGCAGATCGACCAGGCGGCGTAATAACACGTCGCGGCGTCTGTTTTCGCCCGTCACGAGTTTGACAACGGTGCTGCCCCAATCTTCGGGATTGCCGATGCCGTAGATGCACGACACCGAGGCGACGATGATCACGTCGCGGCGTGCGAACAACGAGGTCGTTGAGGCCAACCGCAAACGATCGAGTTCTTCGTTGATGGCCGTGTCTTTTTCGATGTACGTGTCCGTTCGCGCGATATACGCTTCGGGTTGATAGTAATCGTAATAGGATACGAAATAGTTGACGGAGTTCTTAGGGAAGAATTCTTTGAACTCCGAATACAACTGCGCGGCGAGGGTCTTGTTGTGCGCCATGATCAACGTCGGACGCTGGGTGCGTTGAATGACTTGCGCCATGGTGTAAGTCTTGCCGGTGCCGGTTGCGCCAAGCAGCGTCTGAAATTTCTGCTCGTGCTTGAGGCCGTCGACGAGCTGCTCGATCGCCTGGGGCTGATCGCCCATCGGTTTTAAGTCGGAGACGAGTTCAAATTTTTGGGTCATGAGAAATCCTGCTATAAAAAATGCTCTGTCATTCTGAGCCGCAAAGCGGCGAAGAATCTCTGCCCGA
>JBGQGR010000519.1:0-3056 GCA_041497495.1 Anaerolineae bacterium
AACCTCGCCCCACAATTAAATCAGAACTAAATCATCGTGGCGCCAGTTACGCGCTGCGTGCCGCCACGTTTTTTATCAACACTCACTATGTCCACAGGAATAGCACTTACGGCAGCCTTCTTCGTTCACGTAAGTCGCCTCGCCGCATTCAGGACAGAGGTCGCCAATCTTAATGACGGGCGCTTGAGTGAGATCGACCGTCGGGGCCGGATCAGCGATCGGGTTAGCGCCATGGTCATGGCCGTTGCCATTCCCGTTCGATCCGCCGCCGAGATATTCCACTAAGGCTTGCGCGATCCCATCAGGCAAAGATCGAACGCGATTCGGGCCAAAGCCCATCGATCGGCCGCCGCCAATGCCCGCGAGTTGTTCGGTTACTAATTGCAATCGCTCGGTCGGATTCATCGGCGAGGGGACACGCAGCACCAACGAGATCAATCGACCCAACGCTTCGGCAACTGCTGCCGTATCCGATCCCGCCTTGCCGACATTCATGAACACTTCAAACGGTTGATCGTCGCCGTTGATGTTGACGGTGATGAAGGCCGTGCCGAGCGGCGTGCCGATGCGGAATGTTTCGCCACGCAGCTTGCGCGGTCGCGGTCTCTTGATCGCGAGTATAGGTGCGTCAACCGCAGCGGGCTGCTCTTTCTTTTGCGCGGTCGCTTTCGTTTCCAAAACAACTTTATCGCGCGAGCCCGTCACATAAACCGTGAGACCTTTGCAACCCATCGTCCACGCATCCAAATACGCTTTCGCCACATCTTCTGCCTTCGCTGACTCAGGAAAGTTGCACGTCTTGCTGATCGAGTTATCGACGAAGGCTTGAATCGCGGCTTGCATGCGCACGTGCTCATCGGGTGTGATGTCGGCCGACACGACGAACGCATTCCGGATCGATTGCGGGATGTCCTCCACATTTTGGCAAGTGCCCGAGTGCATCACATCATCATAGATCCGTTGTCGGTTATCTTCATCAATGCCCGCTGCGATCAACGCCTGCTCGAACAACGGACTGGCATACGTCAACGTCGTGCGGCCATCATTGCCGCCGGCTTCGGCATCGATCACGTGGCGCATGTAGGCCAGTGCGAACACCGGCTCGCAGCCGTACGCTTCACAGCCTGCAACTGTAGCGATGGTGCCCGTCGGCGCAACCGTCGTCTGCGCCGCATTGCGGATGCCGTACTGTTGGATGCCTTTGCCGATCTCATGCCAATCGAGCGCTGGTCGATCCCAATCGCGCGTGTACGGCTCGATCGGATTAGGCGGCGTCCACTTCAGATTCTTCGGATCGTATAAGCTGCCTTCGATCGCCAAGAACGGGCCGCGCTCTTTCGCCAACTGGACGGAAGTCTTCATGCAGTGATAGCGCACGAACTCCATCACCTGCGCGGCGAACTCTTGTCCTTCAGGGCTGCCATAGCGAATGCCGAGGTGATACATCAGATCGCCCAGCCCCATGATGCCGAGGCCAATCCGTCGGGCGCGGTAAGCCGCGTCTTTTAACTGCGGAACAGCGGGCACATATTTATTCGCCGTCACAACGTTATCCAGAAAATGCGTAGATAGGATCGTGGACTCTTTCAACTTCTCCCAATCGACCTGCGCCACGCCCTCGACCGTCTTCATATGCTGCGCGAGATTGATCGATCCTAGGCAGCAGTTTTCGTAAGGTCCTAAAAATTGTTCTCCGCATGGATTTGTTGCTTCAAGTTGATACAGATGCGGCACGGGATTCGTTCGATTGGCCGCATCGAGGAACAACACACCCGGCTCGCCGTTTCGATACGCGTTCTTGACGATGGCATTGAAAATTTCGCGCGCGCGCATCGTCTTCGTCACCGATCCGTCATGCGGCGAGATCAGATCGAAAGTCTGATCATCGCGCACGGCGCGCATGAAGTCGTCGGTGATGCCGACGGAGATGTTGAAGTTGGTAATTTGAGCTTCACTGGTTTTGCAGTTGATGAAGTCGATCACATCAGGATGATGAACAGGCAACACCGCCATATTGGCTCCACGCCGAGTGTTATGCGTCACTAGGCCATACGCTAGATAGGTATGGTTCTCCTCGACTTCCAGATCCAAAGTGAGCGATTCACCGATCGGTTCAACACCACTCACTTGAACAAACCATAGCCCGTCACATGAGCGGGCATGTTCAGCAAACTCAGGATATTGGCGGCGCAATTCATCGTAGCCCGATCGCGTCAGCGCGCGATCATTTCGTGCGTAGCGGAGCAGCGATCGGCGCAGGCGCGGGTTCTCGCTGCGAAAGTTAAGACCCTGACCTCGACCTTTTGCATCGATCTGTTCTAGTGTGATCGCGTCCAACACCGGCTCGATCCAATAGCGCGCATGCGGCAAAGGATAGACGCTCTCACGCTGCTGATCAGTTTGCCAGGCATAAGCTGCGACGAAGCGCGAACGTTGATCGCAGCCAATCTTTTCACGCCAGGCCTGCAAGCCGACACTCGATTCGATGCGGACGTGATAGATGTTCGCCTGACCAAAATGATTCACGCCCGGCGCAATCGAGTGAAGTCGCACGGGGCAGCCGAGACCGATTAGCAAAGTCGCAACTTCTTCGGCCAAGCGAGCGGAAGTCGTCGTGAGATCGGGATAGCCGTGGCTCAAACTGCCGTCGGCTTCAAACAGTCCGCGCAAGTACGCGCCGACGATTTCCGGCGGCGATTGTCGAATCAGGCGCGGCACATTGACATCACGACTGCGCGTTTTATTAAGGCCATTCATTTGTAGAAATTCTTTGAGAGCGCGATTATCGATCACCAGTGTTACGGATCGATCGTGCGATTTCTGCTGTCGATGAATCTTCACGCCAAACAGCCGCTCCAGCATGGCGGGCATTTCTTCGATGAGATAAGAATCGTGGGCCACGCTCACACCCACACAATAATCGTCAGCTTGCGAGGCAACAAACCCATCGCCGGCTAGGTAACCCAAGAAGAAGGCCAATTCCTCATCTAATACGCTCGGTAGCTCGGGCAAAATTTGATTGCCATGCTCAAGCTTGGGTTGGCGCAGAGCTTGCA
>JBGQGR010000520.1:0-3041 GCA_041497495.1 Anaerolineae bacterium
ATCAAGCCGATCTGATCCACGTGCCGTATTGGGCGCCGCCGCTGCGATCGAGCGTGCCGATCGTTGTCACGATTCACGACATCATTCCATTACTGCTCGACGAATATCGCGGCGGCCCACTCGTTCGACTGTACACCGGTCTGGTCAGCGCGGCGGCTCGCGGTGCGGCGCTGATTCTCACCGATTCGATTGCCAGCCAGCGCGACATCGTTCAACATTTGAAAGTTGATGCAGCGCGCGTGCGAACGATCTATCTCGCCGTCGACGAAAAATTTTCGACACACGCCGACCCGGTCGATCACGCCGCGCTCCGCAAGAACTACGATCTGCCCGAAGAGTATGTGCTGTACCTCGGCGGTTTTGATGCACGCAAGAATATTGAAGCGCTGCTGCAAATTTACACTTGGGCACAGGACATCATCGGGGTCGATTACCCGCTCGTGATCGCCGGACAGTTGCCCGATCGACACGCTGCGTTCTTCCAAGACCCGCGCATCATCGCCAAACAACTCGAAGTGGAAGAGGTCGTGCGCTTCATCGGACCGGTCGCCGAAGAAGATAAAGTGGCTTTATATCAAGCCGCGCGCGCGTTCCTATTCCCTTCATTATATGAAGGCTTCGGCCTGCCGCCGCTCGAGGCGCTGGCCTGCGGCCTGCCCGTCATCGGCTCGAACGCGTCATCGCTGTCAGAGATCGTCGGTGATGCCGGCATCTTAGTCGATCCCAAAGATGCGCGGGCAATGGCCGGCGCGTTGATCGCGGTCGTCACCGAAAACAAACTGCACGACGATCTCGCCGATCGCGCGGTTCAACAAGCCGCCAAATTCTCGTGGGAAAAATGCGCAAAAGAAACGGTGGCGGCGTACGAAGAAGCATTACACAAGAAGCGGCGAGTGATACGGGATGCGTGAATTCATCCGCGATAAGCGACACCTGCACTGCACCAAGCGCAGTGCGGGGCAAGTGTATGCAATCTGCGATTTGCTATTCGGCCTCGCCTTTTTCGTACTCTATCTCTTCACCCTCACGCCCTCCGTGCTCTCCGCCGATAACGGCGAATTCCAACTCGTGGCGTGGAAGCTTGGCATCGCACATCCGCCCGGCTATCCGCTCTATACATTGATCGGATTTTTGTTCACACGATTTTTTTCTTCACCTGCCTTCGCGATGAATCTCCTCAGCGCGATTATTGCGTCGATCACTCTAGTCATCGTCAGCAAAACGGTTCGTCTCTTAACCCGATCGATCTTAGCGGGCTTATTGGCCACATCCCTTCTCGGTCTCTCAACGACCTTCTGGTCGCAAGCCACCACTGCCAACATCCGCATGCCCACTGCCTTTTTTACGGCGTTGTGTGTCTACATTCTAGTTAGTTGGCGATCAAGAATCAGCGATCAGAAATCAGTTAATCAGAGCGCAAGTCATCTTGTTATCTTGTCAGCCCGTCATCTTGTCATCTTCACTTTTATCTTTTCGCTGGCCATCGGCCATCATCTCTCCATCATCTTCCCCGGTATCTTCTTCGTTCTCTACATCTTCTTAATCGATCGATCCCTCATCAAGCAGCCACGTCGCTGGATCAAACACGCGATCGTTTTCTTGATCGCATTGCTGGTTCTGGCTTACTTGCCACTGCGCGGCGCGACCGGCG
Organism: Anaerolineae bacterium; assembly: GCA_041497495.1. Lineage (GTDB taxonomy): Bacteria > Chloroflexota > Anaerolineae > Fen-1058 > Fen-1058 > JBGQGR01. The sequence continues at coordinate 1,652 of JBGQGR010000520.1, forward strand.
GGACGTTGAGCGATGGCGAAACAACAACCAACCTCGTTCAACCCGATAAATTTCTCGATCATGTTTTGGCCCGCGGCTTCGAAGGCGATTTCTTCTATTTCCTCAACACTCGATCGGACTTGCTGATCGATCGAGTTAGGTTGATCCCCACGCTGTTTGATTTTCAATTCAATTGGCTCGTCGCAGTTCTGGCCGTCGTTGGATCAATCCGCTTGCTGCTGCGCGATCGAAAACTGGCGCTGCTGTTGCTGGGCGGAATCGCGCTGCATTCATTTGTCGCCATCACTTATCGCGCGCCGCAGACCGTCGAGTACATGCTGCCCGTGTATGTGCTGTTGGTGATTGTAGTCGGATATGGCATCGGATCGTTGTCACCCGAATTCATAATGCACAATCCTCAATTCTCAATGAAAACCACGCGCCTCGTGTTTTATTCATTATGCATTATGAACTTTGCATTATGCATTGCACTCTTCGTCAGCCACTTGCCTTCATTCAACTGGCTGCATCAACATGACGACACGCGCGAATACGCGGAAACGCTGCTGAACGCCGCGCCGCCGAACGCGATCATTTTATCGAACTGGCATTGGGCTAATCCGATGTGGTACTTGCAGCAAGTCGAAGGCCTGCGCACCGATGTGAACGTGCAGTATGTCTATCCGCGCGGTGAACCGCTGGCAACTTCTTGGTTGAAGAGTATTGAGGCCGGCTTGCAGACGAATCGGCCCGTGCTCGTCGATATGGTTTTTCGATCCGAGTTTGACTCCAGCGGCTATTTCTTTGACCCGATCGCGTCTGAAGCCTTTGAGGTGCGGAATTCGCCACGCACTGAAAGCCCGGCCTCGTTTGTGACAAATGACAGTGACTTCGAAAATAAATTCAGACTGATCGGCTATTCTGTACCCAACGGATCGACTAACCCCGGCGAGGCCGCGACGGTCATACTGGCCTATCGGGTGGAAGCGCAGCCCGATCGAGATTACTCGTTCTTCGTGCATCTGATCGATTTAAGCGGGAACGTCATCGGGCAAATGGATCAATTAATCCCGACGACACGCTATCATGTCGGCGATGTGATCATTACTCGATTCTTCGTCACGCCATTGACGACTGCGCAAACGGGCGAATATCAATTGAGGGCAGGCATCTATTCGGTCGGCGGCGATGGAAAAATTGTTGCGTTGAAGTCTGCGGGGAATGAACAAGTTGCGGTTACGAACTTGAAAGTTGATTCGCCGGATCGCTTGAGCGATCCATCGGGCACAGATTTATCCGGCGGGATTACCTTCATCGGATCGACATCATCCACCACTGGCGATCTTCACCCCGGCGATCGGCTCACGCTCGATCTACATTTCATCGCCACGCGGCCACTTCAACGCGACAT
>JBGQGR010000521.1:0-3041 GCA_041497495.1 Anaerolineae bacterium
AAACTTCAGATCGGGCAGGGGGCTGCGACGATCTTCGTCACGCCGATCGCACGCATCATTGATCGCACGATGGTCTACGTCCGCGAGCACGATTTGATCATGCTGACTTCGCGTGACGCTCAGTTGCACGTGACGGCGTGGCTAAAGAAATACATTTTCTTCAATGACGATGTGCAGATTGCAGATGCGACTCAAGAACTCGGGATGCTTTCGGTTTACGGGCCGCGCGCGGCTGAAACGATCCAGCAAGTTGCTGGCATCGATGTGTCTTCATTAGACTTGCATCATTGGCGCAGTGCCAATCTCGGCGAGATGGAAGTTTTGATCGCTCGCGCGGATTCGATCGGCGCGAAGCGTGGCGGCTTTCATCTCATCGCTCCGGCCGAAAAGTTGTCGGACGTGCGATCGAAATTGATCGATGTCAACGTGACGCCGATCGGCGAAGAAACTTACCAAGTCTTGCGCATCGAAGCGGGTCAGCCGGAATATGGGCGTGAGTTGACCGACGAGATCATTCCGTTGGAAGCGAATCTATGGACGGACGTGAGTTTTACTAAAGGCTGTTACACCGGACAAGAGATCATCGCGCGGATGGAAAGCCGCCAGCGTTTGGCAAAACAATTGATCGGCCTGCTGCTGGAATCTGAAATCATTTTGCCCGCTCGCATTTTCGCGGATGACAACGATGTTGGATCGATCACCAGCATCGTTCATTTGCCCGATCGAGGTTGGCTGGCGCTCGGTTATATCAAGGCCGCACTAGCCATTGACGATCAAGCCGTGCAAGTGCGTGCTGGCGACCGAGCAATCGCCGCGCGTGTCGGTGTGCTGCCGTTCAAGGCCTGAAGAGAGATATTTCCATGAGAAAAATAATCGCACTGCCTTTTGGCCTGATCTTTGTGGTGTTGTTGCTGGCTACGATTTGGGTATTCAGTCTTAGAAGCTTCGCCTTCGATCCCGGTTTCTATACAGCCAACTTGAAAGATCAGGGGCTGTTTCAAGCCATTCAGAATGATCCGATGACCTACTTCAATTGGAGCGGATCGTTTAGCCAGCTCAAAGCACTCCCGCTCGACACGCAGCGCCGCATTTTCAACGAAGCCGTGCCGCCCGGTTGGATCGATAAAGAAGTCGGCGCTGCGATTCAGAGCGTCATGGATTGGCTGCATACCGATCAATCGCCGCCGCCGCACATCACGATCGATTTTCGGCCGGTTAAAGATCGATTGCAAGGTCCGCCCGGTCAGCAAATTGCGGCTGATGTGGTGGCGCTCATTCCCGAATGCGGTCCGAACGATCATCCCGATCTGTCTGGCAGCAGCGTGCCGTCCTGTCTGCCCGCTGGAATCGATCGGGGCCAAGTCACCGATTACGTTGTGAGCGTGATCAGTGATGCTGCCACCAATATTCCCGAGACGCTTGACGTCGGGCCGGGCTTTGTCAACAGCGGTCGCTGGAACTCATTGATCACGGGTCGAAGTTGGATTCGACTGTTGGATGTTGGTATTTTGGTGCTGGTCGTGATAGCGCTGCTGGTCTGGTTCATCGGTGCGCTGATCGCCGGAAAAGATTCGAGAGATGGTCTGCGCTGGGCCGGCGGCTGGCTGCTCGGCGGATCGATCATTGTCTTGGCCTTGAGCGTGTTGATGTTGATCGAGCGCGACGCGATACTCTCGTCGGCCAGCTTTGTCCGATCGGCTAACGATAACATCACGCCCGCGACGCGGGACGCGATCCGCAATGTGGCTTCGAACTTTATCCAGCAGTTCGCCGTTCGATCGATCATTCCAGCGGGGATTCTGTTTGTGCTGTCGTTCGGGTTGATCGTGCTAGGGCGATCGAGATCATCGGCAACTTCGCCATCAATGTGAGTCTCGAATTTGAGAGAGGTATGTGGATTCCTTGACGAATCCCATCCCGTCAGTTACAATCTGCGCTCGTTATTCCCGGAGCAGAAATGTTTGATACTTTAACCAGCAAACTGGAAGCTATCTTTAAGAAGTTAGCGCGGCACGGCAAGCTGACCGAAGCCGATGTCGATGAGGCGCTGCGTGAAGTTCGCCTGGCGCTGCTTGAAGCAGACGTGAACTTCAAAGTCGTCAAAGAATTTTTGGCGCGAGTGCGCGTGCGGGCGATCGGAGTGGAAGTTAGCGAGGCGCTCGATCCGGCGCAGCAAGTCATCAAGATCGTTCACGATGAGTTGCTGGAAACATTAGGCACGGCCGCACCGATCGATCTGTCGGGATCGGTGCCGCATGTGATCATGCTGGTCGGCCTGCAAGGTTCAGGCAAGACGACGACGGCGGCCAAGTTGGCGCTGAAGCTGCGCAGCCTGGGCCAGCGACCGATGTTGGTCGCGGCGGATACCTATCGGCCTGCGGCTGTGGCGCAGTTGGAAACGTTGGGCAGGCAGCTCAACATTCCGGTCTACAGTCAGGGCGTTGAAGCTGCGCCGCCGGAAATTTGCGCGAACGGCTTGAAGATGGCGTTCGAGCAATCGTATTCGGTGGTGATTCTCGATACAGCCGGTCGATTGGCGATCAATGATCAATTGATGTCTGAACTGGAAGCCATCAAAAAGATCGCCAAGCCACGCGAAATTTTGCTCGTGGCCGATGCGATGACCGGCCAGGACGCGGTGCGGACGGCTGAAGAGTTTCATCGGCGCGTGAACATCACCGGACTGATTCTCACCAAAGTCGATGGTGATGCGCGCGGCGGCGCGGCGATCAGCATCCGCAGTGTGACCGGCGTGCCGATCAAATTTATGGGCATAGGCGAGAAAACAGATGCGCTGGAAGTTTTCCATCCCGATCGGTTAGCTACGCGCATTCTGGGGATGGGCGACGTGCTCACCTTGATCGAAAAGGCCGAAGCGAATTTCGATCAAGAGCAGGCCACCCAGGCCGCCGAGAAAATGCTCAGTGCGCGCTTCGACATGGAAGATTTCCTGGCGCAGCTGCAGCAGATCAAAAAACTCGGCTCCATCACTAGTCTGCTCGATATGATTCCGGGCATGGGCGGCGTGAAGCAGCAGATCG
>JBGQGR010000522.1:0-3038 GCA_041497495.1 Anaerolineae bacterium
ATTTGATATTCATACAAAGAATATCGACAATCTCTCCAATGAAGGCTTTACTCTTGGACTTGGCAAGCGCTATTGCTAAATCCTGATTGGGCACTTCATCGCGTCGATTCAGCGCGTAAGCAATCTTGTCTAAAGCGGACATGGCTTATCTCCTCGGTAAATTTCCGATTCGCAAAACTTCGGATGTGCGGAATTTCAAAATTTCTACTGTGACGAAACGATGTTCGGGATGATGACGATCAGATCGTAGCCCGCATGGAACAGTACGGAACCCCAGATGCTATCGGTCTTGAGCATCTGGCGGGCATTCACGAACCCTAATACAAAAACGATGCTCGCAAAGATGAGTCGCTCTGTGTCCGCGATGTATGTCCCGCCAAAGTGCGGAATGCTAAAGACGAGCGCGGTCACCACGATCGTGCCGAGCGTGCCCAGAAATGGAATGAGTTTCTTTAAATAGATTCCTCTGAACCACAATTCTTCCATCACCGAATTTGCAAAAGCCCAAACCAGTATCCACGGCAGCGCAGCGACAATGGTGGACAGACTCAAGCCCGATGCGGTCAAGCCTCGACTGGCCGGAGCATTCGATTGCACAACTGCAATCACCGCAAAGATACCGGCGCAGATGCCAAAGGAAATCAAACCAAACTCAAGCCCGGCGCGCAGATCGCCCCTCTTGAGAAAGATCGATCCCAGATCATTGCCGATCAACTTGGTGAGCACAAGGATAGCCAACACCACCGGTATACATTGCGACAGCTTGTCGATGGCCAACTCTTCCGCGGTACTACCCGCCATCGGCAGCGAGTGCTTCAGCCAATTACCCAGTGTCCAGTTGAGCCAGTTAGCAAACGCGCCGATGAAGAGCGCAAAGGCGATCGGCCAGTAGGGCCTCAACGGTTTGCTCCAATGCAGAGCGACCGCCAGCATCAGAAAGATGATCGGGAGAATAGCTTTGTAATCCGTGCTGGTATTCGTCGGGAACATAGAAGTCCAGTTGTTGCCCAACAAATAGATCGACAGTCCGCCGATCAGAAACAGCCCGAACAAAACAATTTGCGATGCTCGCTGCTCTCTCGACACACTACTGACTTGACTGGTCACCGTTGAACCTCCTCACGGATCGCAATTTCAAACACTGACTGCCTCCGATAGAAAAAGGGCCAATCTCGGCCCTTTAAAATATTATGCACAACAACGAGCAAAAGTTCAATAGCCGTGAGATACTCGCATGGCAATCTGGTTTATGGATTAAGAACGTGGGGATTGCTAAAAATCTTGCTGTGAGGAATACGGACCTGCGCAAAAACGCGGTGATCGTTTCAGCAACAATCGCCGCGTTTTATTTCAGACTGAGTGCGGGTCACTGATTCTTCAAGATGAACGGCAGATAAACTTTCCAGCCGCCGATCAGCAACCCGATCGAGGCCGTGCGCGTGATGCCCGCGCCGGTCGCGGTGATCGGGATCGAATAATACACGCCGGGCTGGAGCAACCCGATCGGATGGGTGTCAGTCAAAGTCAATGTGACGTTGATGGATGGAGTAATCACAACAAATGATAGACTCAGCGTGACGCTGGGCGACGGGCTGGAAGCAGTGAGCGTGATCGATCCGGCGAAGCCGCCGCTCGCCTGGAAAGCCAATTGATATTTCGCCGAGCCGCCCGGATCGATCGAGCGGGCGATCGGATTCACACTTAAGTTGAAGCCTTGAATGGCTTGGCCTGAATCGGGATTGATCATCAAGGACGATTCATCGATCGCCTCAAAGTCATCGCCAGTGACCACGTCCAACTCATGCAGCACACCATTATCCCAATGCGGATCGGGCGCACCGGAGATGTACCACGACGATCCGTTGTCGGCCAGGATCAGGCCGTACTTTTTCAGCGCGCGCAAAATAACCTGCGCGTCGTGCGAGAAACTGTTATCAATGCTGAAACTCGCCTTCAAGCGAAAACGTTGACCCATCGGCGGAAAGTTAGTGGCCGTGGTGCTGCCCGCCTTGTGCCGCGCGGGCCAGATATACGCATCTTGCGTGGTGTCCGCCGTAAAGCGCAGCGCGTGATTGATTTCGCCCGATGCAACTTCATCATATCGAGCGAGGCCGGGCAAGATTGGCAAGCCTGCTGCATCAGCGGAAGTCCAACCATCGGGCCGCAGTGGCGCGTTCTGCGTCAACGTGAAGATCGCACCGGAGCCAGCGTGCCACTGACTGCCGACTTTGTGAGCAGCATACAATTCATATAACACGCAATTCGTTTGATCGACGATGAGAATATGTCGATCACCATTGCCATTGGGATTACCTTCAATCGGCACATTCGGTGGAATGGGATATGGGCCGTAATCGCTCTCATCCCAGTATTGAAAGGTAACTGTGGATTTGGCTTGTGAGCCAAGCACGGTGGTGTACGGAATGCCGATCGGGTAACCGAGCCAGGGGCCCGATCCAAAATCAGCGTGAACGTTGGTGGTCGATCCAATGGCGTTGATGTACGCGTTCGAGTTCGGATCGACCGGCAGCATATCGACCGGCACGTTCCAGACATTGTCGGCGGGCAACAGCGGACAACCGGCAAGCATCGGCGGTGAAGAGGGCGCCGATCGAGTGAGCGATATTTGGGTGATGAAGATAGACAGGGCTGCGATAAACAGAGTCAGCACATGCCGTAATGTCTTCATGAATTTGCCTCGCCTGAAAATTTCGCTAAAGATAACTCTTCACAGCGCGTCATCATCCAGGATCGGCCATTGCGTGACAAACATGATTGGGTGAAATGTCGTGACGACGGTTGGAGGGTTGATGATTTTTGGGTGAACATGAATTCCCCCGCTACCTGAGATGCCTCGCAGTATAAACGAATCGCGCAACAAATCGAATAGGCGAATGGTCATAGGCCTCTTGGCGCTACCCTCGCAATTGGCAGATCATCACATATGGGACTATAGTGGGTGACAGAGGAGACACCATGAAAACGCATTGGCTTAAACTAACAGTCTGGTCGATCGTCGTCAGCGCGGGCTGTGTTGC
>JBGQGR010000523.1:0-3028 GCA_041497495.1 Anaerolineae bacterium
ATCTCCGTATCATAGGTTTGTTTATTTGGATTCGAGCCCAAACATTTATTTCTTCAGGCCGCCGTACATGACGCATCACGGTTCGCAAACAACGCAATACTTTTGTGAACGTATAATTCTTATTTCAGGGAACAAAAGTATTGAGCATCTATGATCAAACTCAGCGCGTCGTTGTTTGCCGTGTTATGTGCAGTTGCCGCCGCACGTTTTGTGGTCATTCTCCGCATCTTGAGTGTATCATACTCGATCTCCCACAGTTATTACTACTTTTCCTCGAGCATGTCCTTCTCCAAGATACCGAAGCGCTTCAGCAGCCTCACTTAACGGATACCGTCTATCTATAACAGGGACGACTTTGCCCGCTTCCACAAGCTCTTTGAGAAAAGCCAAATCTTTTTGGTTTCGTTTCGCCGATACGCCTCCCATTGTCTTGCCCCCGGTTTCCGACATCCATGACCCCATGAGCATAGCCTGGAAGATTTGAGCCATGGAACCTCCGGCCATAACATAAATGCCCTTGGGAGTTAAGGCACGCTTATAAGCTGAAAGCGAATGATATCCGTTTGCAGCAAGAATGAGGTCATACTGCTGCCCATTTTGGGTGAAATCTTCCTTGGTATAGTCAATCACATGATCGGCCCCAAGCGAGCGCGCCTGGTCCAAATTCCTTGTGCTACATACGGCAGTGACTTCAGCGCCGAACGATTTGGCGATCTGCACCGCAAACGTCCCCACCCCACCTGAGGCGCCATTAATCAAAACCTTTTGCCCTAGCTGAATCTGTCCTGTGTCGCGAAGACCCTGCAGGGCGGTGACCGCCGCCATGGGTACGGCCGCTGCTTCCTCGAACGATAGATTGACCGGTTTCAACGCCAATGCATTTTCAGGAGCACATGCATACTCGGCAAAACCGCCGTGTATCATCCCGAATACCTCATCATCTGGCTGAAACTGCTTGACGTTTCTGCCAACTGCTTCAACCCGCCCCGCTATGTCAGCGCCGAGTCTCGTGTCTTTGGGTTTGAGCAGCCCCCCGCCCGTTAGGCGAATCAAGAATATGTCAGCGGTCAGGAAATGCCAGTCATATGCATTTACGGACGCCGCATGAATCTTGATCAGCACTTCATCATCCGCGAGGATCGGCTTGTTGACTTCCTTAAGTTTAAGAACATCAGGTGAGCCATAATTGTAGTAAACGATCGCTTTCATCAATATTTCTCCAGGATTATTTTGACAGGGCTTATGCCATACGAAAACTTCGGAAGTCTCCAAGCGCGGTATGGAATGAGTGAGGGCTACCTTCGCATCAATGTGTACCACGCCGCGCCGCGTTTGCCTCAATTGAGGCCGTGCGCGACATCGATCAGATCGAACGGCGGGACGAAATAGTGTTTGGCTTCTTCAATCGATAGATGGTACTTGCCAAAGAAAGCGGGCTGATGAAAAGCGTAGATTAGCAAGGTGCTGTTAACCCGACTGAGCTTCGCAACCTGTTGGGCATATCTTGCTTTGCCTTCATCGCCCAGACCGTGCAAGCAGCCGATGTCCAAAATCAGATCGAACGGTTCGTGCGGTTCGTGCAGATTATCCAATCGGGTAACATCACCAACCCTAAAGTCAATCTTGACGTTGACTTGCTGTGCTTTTTCGCGCGCAAGATCGATCGCTTTGGGAGAAAAATCGATCGCGGTAACATCGAAGCCGTGCTGCGCCAGATAGATCGCATTCGTGTCGGTGCCACAGCCGAGATCGAGTGCTCGACCTCGGCTGCGATCACGATCGACAAACGCTACCAATTCGGGCGGAGTGAGGCCGCTGTCCCAATCTGGTTTGGTGAAACGATACTTCGCATCGTAAAACCGTTGAGACCACGGCGTCACCTTACACCTCGTGCGACTTTGTGTCGTGCATCTTGCGATGCCACTCGGCGGCCATCGGCGGAAAATCGCCATTCCACATTCCGTGACGACCGTGCATACCCCAATGTCGTCGCCAGAAGATCGCTCGCACGAGTCCGACGATCAAGAACAGGAAGAAGCAGCCGAACAAAATTTCACCAAAACCGAAACCAAACGGCCGATAGAGAAATGGACCGTAGTATGGAACTGCTGCGCCTCCATCTGGTACGACGACCTTGCCGCTTTGCGCGAGTCCTTGGGCGATGCCCGCGTTATACGCGTACGTGCCCAACACGATCGCGCCCGCGACGATCACGAGCACCAACAACATCGATAAAATAAATCTGCCTTTCATGTTACTCCTTCACATGCTGACTGGATTCTGAAGTTGTCCTTCAGTCTGAAGGAGATTATTGCGCTAGAGTGTGAATCAATTGTGAACGCAGGATGGATAGATCGACGATTCGATCGCGAGGAATTATGAAGGAGGATAATCGAAGATGAATCTACGTAGACCCGATCGATGCTCTCACCCGACCAGCGATCTCGGCGAAACGTTCCTCTTGCAGAAGACTCATATCGCGCGGCCGATCGAGATTGACGGCGAAGTCGGCGGCGATGCGGCCCGGTCGATCGGTCATGACGAACACGCGATCGCTCAAGAACACGGCTTCTTGAATTGAATGGGTGACCATGACCACGGTAGTTTTTTGCGAAGACCAGATGCGGGTAAGTTCGAGTGCCATCCGTTCGCGGGTGAGTGCGTCTAACGATCCAAACGGTTCATCGAGCAGCAGGATCGATGGGTTGTGGATCAACGCTCTGGCGATTGCAACACGCTGCTCCATGCCGCCCGATAAACTGTGAGGATACGCATTCGCAAAGCCATTCAAGCCGACGAGATCGATCAATTCATTTGATCGGCGCAGGACTTCATTCGAGGCGACGCCGTTGAGTTCAAGCGGCAGTGCAATGTTTTCGATCACGGTGCGCCACGGCATCAGGTTCGCTTTTTGGAACACCACACCGATCGACGGGCCGGGCGATTCAACGAGCTGACCATCGAGCCACACGCGGCCTTGCTGGGGTTGAATCAATCCGGTGAGAATTCGCAGCAAGGTCGATTTGCC
>JBGQGR010000524.1:0-3022 GCA_041497495.1 Anaerolineae bacterium
GCTGCACGAGTGACCACGAAGTGATGGATATTATCCTAAATCGGGCGTGTGATCTGATCGAGGCGGTGCAAAATCTAAAGAGTGCGCTGCCGCCCGGCATGCAACTGAGATCGATCGAAGAAGCGCCGCTGCGCGATCCGGCTTTGCAAGTGCAGGTGGTGGCTTCGGAATACATTGTGCCGCTTGAAGAATCGATCTCGATCGACACGATAACCGATCGGGTTCAGGCCATAATGGAGGCGGTTGAAGTTAATCGAGAGCGGCGCGGCAAAGGATACAATCTCCGACCGTTGATCCAGGAGTTGTCGATCGGGCGTGATGAGAATGATCGGCCGATTGTTCGGATGCGGCTGCAAACGACCAACGCAGGGAATGGCCGGCCCGATGAAGTGGTGGAAGCGATCGGGTTGAATCCAAACGAAGTCCGCATCCATCGAACCAAACTGTTTTTCCTTGACAAAACAGCCTGAGGCGGTATAATCTAGAAACTTGCGGCCAGAAGTCCGGGCCGCGAATTGTTGTGTAGTGGAGGCTCTCATGTATGCAGTTTTCGAAGTTGCGGGCAATCAATATCGCGCGGTTGAAGGCGAAAAGGTCAGAGTCGATCGGCTTGATCAAAAAGTCGGCGATAAAGTTGAGATCGATCAAGTGTTGATGATCGGCGATGGCGATTCAGTCACGGTCGGCAAACCGACGGTGGCCGGCGCGAAGGTCACGGCGACTGTCACCGAGCAAAGCAAAGGCCAGCGGGTTGTCGTGTTTCAATATCGCCCCGGCGGCAAACGGCATCGCACGAATGCCAGCCATCGACAGAATTACACCTGGCTGCAAATCGAACAGATTGTTGGCAAGAAGGAGAGGGACTGATGGCGCATAAGAAGGGTGCTGGATCAGCAAAGAACGGTCGTGACAGCCGCTCAAAGCGATTGGGCGTGAAATTGTCTGGCGGTCAAGTGGTGCGAACAGGCGGCATCATTGTGCGGCAGCGCGGCATGCATTTCAAGCCCGGCTTGAATGTAGGTATGGGCAACGACTATACGTTGTTTGCGACGGCGAACGGTGTGGTGGTGTTCGAGCCGCTGCCCGGCGATCGCAAACGCATCAGTGTTAAAGCGGCAGACGCTTCCAGTGAGTTGGAGAAGGGTAAGGCTTAATTATGAAGGCAGGCATTCATCCCAAATGGTATCCAGAGGCGAAGGTCAGCTGCGCTTCATGTGGCCGCGCGTGGACGGTCGGCGCGGCGATTCCGGAAATTCGCACGGACGTGTGCTCGAATTGTCATCCGTTTTATACCGGCCAGCAGCGCATCGTCGACACCGAAGGTCAGGTCGATCGATTCATCAAGCGTTTGGAGAAGCGGCAGGAAACGGTGGTCGGCCCCGATAAGAGCAAGCGCCGCAAAGAGAAGCGGGCGATTGTCGAGTTGGTGGACGAAGAACCGGCGGCAACAGAAGCGCCGAAGAAATAGCCGCGTATCGCAATTTGTCGAATTGATCTAAAATGAAAGGGCAGAGTTAAAGACTTCTGCCCTTTTGTTTATATTAGCGATGGCATTGCGCAAAGCATGACATCGCTATGGATTGTTAATATGGTGGAATGGCAGACCAATGCCATTCAATGGAGACGCTCAATGGATACACAAGCTCGTACCGGCTGGATTGAAGTGATCTGTGGCAGCATGTTCAGCGGCAAGACGGAGGAGATGATCCGCCGCATGCGCCGCGCGCGCATTGCCAAGCAGAAAGTTCAAGTCTTCAAACCGATCATCGACAATCGCTATTCGATCGAGAAGGTTGCTTCACACAATGGCGTGGACCATGAAGCGCTGCCTGTTTCAACCTCAGCGGACATCATGCGCAGTATCAACCCGGATTCAACCGTGGTCGGCATTGACGAAGTCCAGTTTTTTGATATGGATGTGGTCCACGTCGCGCGGCAGTTAGCCGATCGAGGTGTACGGGTGATCGCGGCCGGACTCGATATGGATTTTCGCGGCGAACCGTTCGGGCCGATGCCGCAGTTGATGGCTGAGGCCGAGCACGTCGATAAGCTGCAAGCGATCTGTGTCGTGTGCGGCAAGGCTGCGAGCCGCACGCAGCGCTTGATCGATGGCCAGCCGGCCCGCTATGACGATCCATTGATTGTGATCGGCGGCAGTGAATCGTATGAAGCGCGCTGCCGCGAACATCATGAAGTGCCGCGATAGGTATAACGCTTTCCATTGAAGCATATTAACCACAAAGCCACTAAGGCACAAAGAATTATTGAGAACTTAGTGTCTTGGCGTCTTAGTGGTTAGGAGATTCCAAATCGATGACGAACCCCGTTCAGGCGTTAGGTTACACTTCCCCCTCGGCCGAAATTCTGATCCCACCGGACAAACTTCAAACGCGCGTCGCTGAACTCGCCCGCCAGATCGAAACGGATTATGCGGGACAGACTTTCATCTTGATCTGCGTTCTCAAGGGCGGGCTGATGTTCCTGACCGATTTGATGCGCCAGATTCACACGCCGCATGCGATCGATTTCATGGCCGTCAGCAGTTACGGTGTCGGTGCGCGCGAATCGACGGGCGTAGTACGGATCATCATGGACTTGGAGCAGGACATCAACGGCAAGCATGTCTTGTTGGTGGAAGACATCATCGATAGTGGGCGCACGTTGGGTTACATCCGCGAGGTGCTGTTGGCGCGCAATCCCGCCAGTCTGAAAGTTTGCACGCTGCTCAATAAGCACGAACGACGCGAAGTCGATGTGCCGCTCGATTACGTGGGCTTCGATATTCCGAATTTGTTTGTGTACGGTTACGGCCTGGACATCGATGAAGTGTATCGCAATTTGCCGTTCATCGGTGTGTTGAGGGAAGAAAGCAGTTGATCAGGGATTAGGAAAAAGTCAACGCGCCCGATCGAGCTAACGAACTCGATCGGGCGCATTCGTTGGTATTACAAATATCTCGCCGCTAATGCAACATCATATCGACAATGTTCAAGAATAACTTGCGTCCGTTCGTCGTCATGAA
>JBGQGR010000525.1:0-3018 GCA_041497495.1 Anaerolineae bacterium
GATGCCTTGCGTTCGATATCGCCAGCGGACATTCAGGCCTGGTTCAAGCATTGTGGTTACGTTCTATCGTAAATCAAACTGGAATTCGATCTAAGACACAAAGCAATACTTGAAAAACTTAGCGCCTTTGCGCCTTCGTGGTAAATAGACCTATGAATACCGACGACCTCACTCCCGTCCGCCGACAATATCTTCAACTGAAGAATCAATATCCCGACACGATTCTATTCTTCCGGCTCGGCGATTTCTACGAAACCTTCGACGCCGATGCGGAACTGATCGCGCGTGAACTCGATATTGTCTTGACCTCGCGGCCCGTGGGCAAAGGTCAGCGTGTTCCTCTGGCGGGTGTGCCCTATCACGCCGCCGACGGCTATATCGCCAAGTTGATTGATCGCGGTTACCGCGTGGCCGTCGCCGAGCAGATGGCTGATCCATCGACGGTGAAAGGCATCGTGCCGCGTGAAGTCACGCGCGTTGTCACGCCCGGCACAGTCATTCAACCCGAGTTGCTGGATGAGAAGCGCGCAAATTATTTAGCCGCGTGGATCAACGATGGCAGCAAAGTTGGTATTGCATATGGCGACATCACGACGGGCGAGTTTGCCGCCACGCAGATCGATTCGATCGATCACGCCGAACAGGAATTGCTGCGGGTGATGCCGCGCGAATGTTTGATCGCCGCGCCCGATGAGAAAGCCCGCACTTCATCAATTCATCCATCAACAAATACTGCGCCGATCCATTTCACGCCAGTGCCTGCGTGGCGCTTTGAGTCCGCGAATGCGCGACAATCTTTGCAAGATCATTTTCAGACTTCGACGCTCGCAGGATTTGGACTCGATGCGCAGCCGTTGGCGATTCGCGCGGCGGGCGTGATTATTCAATACCTCAAAGAAACTCAAGCCGGTGCGCTGGCGCAGTTCAATAGTTTGCGATCGTACTCGACGAGCGAATTCATGACGCTCGATCCGGCAACGCGGCGCAATTTGGAATTGACCGATACGCTGCGCGGCCGCGATGCGAAGTTGTCGCTGCTCGGTGTGATCGATCTGACGCGCACGGCGATGGGTGGTCGCTTGATCCGATCGTGGTTGTCTCAACCGCTGCTCGATCGATCTTCGTTGGAACAGCGGCTCGATCGGGTGCAGGCTTTTTATACTGACACGACGCTCCGCGCCAAAACGCGGGAACTTCTCAAGTCGATGCCGGATTTGGAGCGCGCAGTTGGTCGAGTCGTCAGCAATAATGCTGCGCCGCGTGATCTTGTGGCGATCCGATCGGCGTTGGAAATTGTACCGAACCTCCCGGAGGTTCTAAAACCTCCGGGAGGTTTTCCTCTCGATCCCGTTCCCGACATTCTTGATCTCATCCAAAGATCGATCGTCGACGAGCCGCCATCCTCACCGCCGGGCGTGATCCGATCGGGTTACAGCGCGGAACTCGATGGCATTCTAGGCGCATCGCGCAACGCGAAAGAGTGGGTGGCTAATCTCGAAAAAACCGAACGCGAACGGACAGGCATCAAATCGTTGAAGGTTGGTTACAATCGCGTCTTCGGTTACTATCTTGAAATCACGCATTCCAACGTCGATGCCGTGCCGGAGAATTACATCCGCAAGCAGACGCTGGCGAATGCCGAACGTTACATCACGCCTGAACTCAAAGAATATGAAACGCTGATCCTCAACGCCGACGAGCGCATGATCGAAGTGGAACAGCGGCTGTTCAAAGAAATTTGCGCGCAGATCATCTCTCGATCGAAGGTGCTGCTGACCACCGCCCGATCGATCGCGCAGATCGATGTCGCGTCTGCGCTGGCTGAAGTCGCGGCGCTGGAAAAATTTGTGCGGCCTGAATTGATCGATGATGATTCATTGAGCATCGTCGGCGGACGACATCCGGTCGTCGAGAAAGCGCTGAGCGAAACGCGCTTCGTGCCGAACGATGTTGAATTTGATCAAGAGGCTAGGATTCTAGTCATCACTGGCCCGAACATGGCTGGGAAATGCGTGACAGGCAACACGTTAGTCTTTACTGATATGGGGCTAGTGCCAATCGAAACGCTGAAACCGGCTAAGGCTCAAATCGATAAATTTACACCCTTGGTTCATGCCGTAAATGCTATTGATGGACATACTCAGACCACACACTTTTATGTGGGTGGTCAGCAAAACACGATTCGACTCAAGACCCGTTTAGGCTTTCAATTAGAAGGCACAGCCGAGCATCGGGTATGGGTGCGTGGGCCCGAAGGCCATGAGGATTGGAAAGCATTGGGTGAGATCCATCCGCAGGACATCGTCGCGATCGAACGGCAGGTTGATTTATGGGGTGATTGTACCCAAATTCAAGCGCGGCAGGCTAGGCGCTTGTTGCCGCGTAAAACGATGAAATTTTATTCGTTGCCTAATTTGTTGACGCCCGATCTGGCTTATGTGATGGGGTTGTTGATTGGCGATGGCTCACTGCGAGAGCGATTGATGTTAAGTTTGACTACTGGCGATGCGTTTATTGCAGGTGAATTCAGCCGTATTATGCGCGAGCAGTTTGGTTATCGGGTGCGACGATTGGCTAAAGCGAAGCATTTCGATTTTCGAGTGACGAGCCTTCAGATCCGGCTATTCTTTGAGGAATTAGGTTTAGAGCGGGTGACGGCAATTGATAAATGCGTTCCGGATTCTATTTTACGCGCGCCCAAAGTGATGGTTAAGGCTTTTTTGCAAGGCTTGTTTGATACGGATGGCACTGCGGATCAGAAAGGCAATGTTTCGCTGTCCACTTCTTCCGAGCAAATGGCGCATCAAGTTCATACTTTGCTGTTGAATTTTGGAATTGTGGCCTCACTTCAAACGAAAAAAGGCGTGCGTTCCAAGCATCCTAGTTATTTGGTGACCTGTTATGGCGCGGAAGCTTTGACGTTCTATGCAGCAATTGGTTTCCGTTTGCCGCGAAAGCAACACGGGCAGAAGCGCGTTTCGAATTTACGCATGCCTAATGTTGGTGGGATTCCTTACC
>JBGQGR010000526.1:0-2999 GCA_041497495.1 Anaerolineae bacterium
CATTGAGCAAAATCGGATTCGTATTTAATTAAGTGCGGCGATCAGCAGATGGCAAGCACATGCCATCACTGACTATGGCATTGATCTAGAGGGTGATGCATTTTCGGAATGCTTCATCATTTATAGTTCGCGTGCGACACTGTTCGTGAGCAACAATGAACTAATTTCAGCGACTGCTCCATCTGACAAAAAGATTGATAATACGGCTGCTTGGCTCAAATCGTGTCAGTATGATCGAATGTTGATACCTCAGATGTTTCAGAGAGTGGAGCAAATACTAAAGACAATAAATCCTGCTCGAAACTATTTGCATGTAACATTTGATTCCGAATATGGCTTTATTAGCAAATTTGAAGTAGGCTGTTACGTAGAAAGCGATTGCATAGAGATATTGAAATTCTCTAACTTTCATCCAGTCAATCCCAAATGATTGTAAATCCACCACATTGATCTGTAAGACTTGAAAGACTCTAATGAATAAAACACTCAACGCTCTAATCCGACTCACTCGTTACAAAGAATATATCTGGTTCGTGATTGTCACGACCTTGCTTGGCGCGGCGGCGGCGAGCGGGACATTTGGCTGGCCGCTGATCGGCGCACTGATTGCCAACGAGCTAGCGGTCGGCTTCTCGTTCATGATCAACGATGTTGAAGATGCGGAAGACGATGCGCTGAATCCCGCGAAGATCAATCGGAATCCCATTTCGGCCAAAGACCTCTCGAAGCGCGCGGGCACGATCGCCTCATTTGCCGTGATGATTTTATCGGCGTTAGTGTACGCGCTGTTGGGCACGCTGCCGTTTATCATCGGCGTGATCAGTTTGATCGTCGGCTTCTTATATTCATGGCAGCGCGTTCGCTTGAAGTCGATGCCGTTCGTCGATCTGATCACGCACTGCATGATGTTGGCCGGGTTTCAATTTCTGCCCGCTTATTTTGCCTT
Source organism: Anaerolineae bacterium (assembly GCA_041497495.1). GTDB lineage: Bacteria > Chloroflexota > Anaerolineae > Fen-1058 > Fen-1058 > JBGQGR01. The sequence continues at coordinate 947 of JBGQGR010000526.1, forward strand.
CACTTCTACTTTGAATGAGTTGTGGTTGTGGCCGTTCCTGGCCGTCACCTCAATCAGCATGTACGGCGAATTGTTCAACGAGCTGCGCGATCTTACTGGTGATCTGGAAGCGGGCGTCAAACATACGGCCAGTGTCTTGGGCCAACGCGCGACACAAATCCTCGCGAACATTCTCTTGGCGCTGGGTGTCGCCGCGCTGTTGATCACGCTCTTCGTCGTCGCGCTCATTCCGGTCTGGGTATTGATCGTCATGGTCGGGCTGGCCTCGATCTTGATTGTTCCGCCATTGCTGCGCGTGCGTCGATCGCAAAACATGGTGCAGCTGCAAGGATCATTTCAGGTGCCCTTGACGATTGCCGCTGCGGCTGCGCTGCTGATCGGCTGCCTGGCCCCGTGGTTGAATTCGATTTTTCATCTCGGCCTTTTCTAAACCCGATCGATCGATCTGGCGAGGAAGACTATGTTTATCTCAATCACAGTCTTAGGTTGGATTTGCTTGGCCGCGGCGATCTTGTTGACTTTCTTCTATCCGCTGGGCCAGCTGCATCGCAGCCACGTCGTCAGTCAAGCGGCGATGTTTATCTGTTACGTCGTGGCAGCCTTCATCTTGATCCCATACGACTGGGTGCCGCTGGATCAAGGTTGGAAAGCATTTATTATCGGTGCCATCGTCGGTCTGATGGCTATCATCTTCCGAGATATCCGCCGTTTCTTCCGATTCTTTCACGGCAAAATTTATCGCATGTCGCATCCATATTATTGGTACAGCCGCGCCTTTCGCAGCTTATCCCGTCGGTGATCCCGCTCAAGGAGGCGATCGCTTATGAATACCATCTATGCCGTCAAAGTTGAAGTCGATCCCGTCGATGAAGCCACGTGGGACGAATGGAATACGACACTGCACATTCCCGATGTGTTGATGCAGTCTGGATTTATCCGCGCAACCAAGTACAAGATCGATTCGGATGCCGAATGGCCGCAATACATGATCTTGTATGAACTCGATGCGCGCGCCTCGCTCGACGCGTACTTGAAGGGCGATGCAGTCATCCGATTGCGGGCCGATCACTATTCGCGCTTCGGTTCGTCGACGCGTCTGTCACGGATGCTGCTGACGCCGATCGCGGCGATTGAAAAAGATAAACCAGCGCCGCGTAAAAAGAATGTTGTTAAGCGAAACAGACCTAATGCAACGAAATTAGCTGCCAAGAAGCGCGCGCGAAAGTGACGAGCGTAATGCAGCGCGCCGAACGATAAAAAATGCGAGCACTCATCACTGGCGGCACAGGTTTCCTCGGTGCGAACTTGGCCGAAGGGCTGATCAATCAAGATTGGCAAGTGCGCATCTTGCGACGCACAACCTCGCCGTTGGATGCCATAAAAGACTTGAACGTCGAACACGCCATCGGCGATGTGATGGATCTTAAATCGCTGCTTGCGGCGATGAAAGATGTCGATGTGGTCTTCAACGTCGCCGCTATCTCACAGTATTGGCGCAACAAATCTGATCTCATTTACCAAGTCAATGTCGATGGTGCGCGCAATGTGTTTGATGCCGCACAGCGATCGAACGTGAAGCGCGTCGTGCATACCAGCACGGGCGCGGCGGTGGGTATTATCAAGGGCCGCCCGGCAAATGAGAACGATCCATACAATCTGCCGCCGAAACGGTTCGCGTATGGGCACAGCAAATGGCTGACCGAAGAAATGGTGCGCGTGCGAGTGAAGTCTGGGCAGGACATTACGATGGTGAATCCCACGGGGATCATCGGACGGCGGGATATCAATTGGATCAGCGGCAGCATCCTGCGCGAAGCCGCGCATCATCGCATACCGGTATTGGCACAGGGTGGCGTGAACTTTGTCGCGGTACAGGATGTCGTCGCGGGGCACATCGCCGCAGCGGGCAAAGGGCGCGCGGGCGAACGCTATATTCTCGGCGGCGAAAATCTGTTGAACCGCGATACACTCTTGATGGCTTGCGAGATCGTCGGCGTCAAGCCGCCGGGCTTCATGCAGCCGCGCTGGTCGATCCCGATCGTGGCGGCGCTGC
>JBGQGR010000527.1:0-2997 GCA_041497495.1 Anaerolineae bacterium
ACAATCGCTACGATCGTGAACGCCGCGCCGAGCAGTTCGGCGATGTGGCCGTCAAAGATTTGAAGTTCGATTGGCTGATCACTTTTGGCGCGTACGAGGATTTAGTGACACGCAAACTGCTGAACAACAACTTTCCGCGTGAGCGAATTATCAATCTGGGCTTCAGCGTCAATCCGTCTATCGATCAGATTATCGACGCCATCGTCGAGATGATTCCGGCAGATCATCAAGCGATGCTGGTCGGCTTCGTCAACATCCACACACCGCAGGCCGAGATGCTGATGGAATACTTTGAGCATCTCAAGACCGAGCATTCAACACTGAACGCCTTTGCGGATGACATCGGTTATATCAAGCGGCAGAAATTTGAAATGGCGCACGGATAAAATGCACAATGCGGAATGCACAGAGCATAATTACTCTTGGACAACGATTGCCTTTGAGAACTGCGCATTAAGAATTATGCATTGAGAATTGAGAATTAAATGCATGATTACGGTCTGCCAACCGAAGATGTCCGCCTCGCGTTAGCGTTAGGTGTGTTATTGGGCATCCTCGTCTATGAGCGTTGGCGTTTGACGGGCGGCGCGGCGGTGGTCGCTGGGTATCTTGCCTTATTCCTCAATCGACCGTTATATGTGATCACGACCGTCGCCTTGGCCGTGATGACCTACACCATCGTGCAGAATTATTTAGCGCGACGAATGTTCTTATACGGACGCCGCCGCTTAGTGGTGATGGTGGTGATTGGCATGGCACTGCAAGCCATCACCAGCCTGATCGCTTTCATTACCACGCAAGATGCGCCGTGGCTCGTCGGATTGTATGGCGTCGGGTTTGTGCTGCCCGGCTTGATTGCGCAGGACATCGAACGGCAGGGGACGCGGCTTACCGTCCTGACGGTCTTAGGCACCTCGGCGCTGGCGTTTTTGTTGCTGCAAGGTGTGCTCGCCGTGAAAAATAATTTACCGGTGTACTGGAACAGCATCGCGTTTGAAGACAAGACTTTCATTTACTCGTATCACACGCAGCTGTTGGTGCCCGCCGTCATCCTCAGTGTGATTGTCAGTGCTGTATTCTTCGAATGGACGGGAGTGCGCAGCGGCGGATTTCTAACTGCGGCTTATGCGGCTTTGTTTGTCTTGCAGCCGCTGCACCTGATCTTCATCATGTCGATCGGGGTGCTGGTCTTCTATTTCGTCACGCGCTTCCTCATGCGCCGCACACCGATCTTCGGCCGCACGAAATTTGCGATGATGGTCTTGACTGCGTTGACTTTCACCTGGGCTTTGGAAGTCTTGACTGGCGCGGTTACACGCAACGTCTTTGTGCCGTTTGCGGGCTTCAGTGTGATCAGCCCGATGATCGCCGCGCTGATTGCTAACGATGGTGAACGCCAGGGTCTGCGCAAAACGCTGCTCGGCATGATCGTGACCACCTTGATCGTATTCATTGCCATCAAAGGCGTCGATCTGTTGTTGATTGGATGATGATGCAAGGGGTTCAAGGCGGGCAGGGCTCGCATGCCCTGCGATTCGGTGGCGTGGGAGCCACCTCTGCTGTGTTATTCCTCTTGATCTTTCTGATCGGCTGTGCCTCTAACCCGATCGGGCCCGCTGGCCCAACGGCTCTGCCGCCGATCACTACCCTCAGCGCATCACCGACGCCAACGATTCCACCTAAGCCAACTCTCATGCCCACGCCGCTCGCGATCGATCCGAGATCGTTGTCCGGCGATCTGCTCAATCAGATCGAACGGCTTGAAGCTGCGATGCCGCGTGCGGGCAGCCAAGGTTTTATCGTGCCGACGGATGCAGAGCTTAACCTTTTTGCTGATATTGTCGCTAAAATTCAAAACGGAGAAGCCGCGCTGGCGGGCGGGGTCGCGGCGCAATTTGGTTTTGAATTGGTCCAATATTACGACCGGCCTGACAACAATTCGATCGAGTGGCTGCTGCGCGAGATCAAGCCGATTCGCAAAGGCTGGGGCTTGTATATCTTTCGATCGAGTGCGGCCCACGACATCATTGTCGAAGCGCCGCATCCACTGGCGGACGAGGGCACACCCGCGATCGCCGCACAAATCTATCGGGTGTTGCAGGCGCGGGCTTTGCTCGTCGCGGGTGCGCATCGCGATGCCAACCTTGATCGATCGGCTGATGTGGCGCATCACGCTCAATCGATCTTTGAAGCAGTGCATGCCGCGATCACGAAGACCAGTTCAACGATCATTTTACAGATTCACGGTTTCGCGGCGGGCAAACATCCAGGCTATCCGCAAGTTGTGTTGAGCAGCGATGAATCAGCCAGCAGCGATGTGATCGATCGCTTGGCGGCGGCGTTAAGCGGGCAGGGGATCAAAGTGGGCGTATGCGGCGGCGGCCAGTACACCGATCTGTGCGGCGAGACGAATGTGCAATCGCGCAACATCGGTCCGGCAATCTTCATTCACATCGAATTGGACGGAGCCATGCGGGCGGATAGTTCGATCGTGTTGAAGGTGTTGAGCAAGGTGTTGGTAAGTAAGTGATAACAAATCGTATTTGCCGTTTGCCTAACATTGTGGTTCACCGCTCAAACGCGAACCGTGGTTGGCCGCAAGTCGTGTTGGGTTGCCAGATCGGAATTGGTTACAGAACTAGAAACAGATGCGCCCACTCTTGTATCGCGCTAGGGTAATGTGCGTTCAACTCGCGATATAGCCGCTCCCCGTCGAGTGTGGATACGATGAACTTTAATTCCTGCGCCTTTCCCTCCCGCGCAAGCATCGAAACCTGCCTCGCTGCTATCTTAATTTTGGCGATCTGTTCATAACTCAAGTCAATGTTCACGTTGCTCTTGAAGAGCAGGTAATTGATTGCCGCGAAGATCAGGTCAACCACTAAGTCCGTTCCTAGGTTAATAGCCGTATGACCTTCTGCTTGGATTGTAATCCGACTATCGGTAAAATGGAGGCTGCCTATTCCGCGAATTGGTTTGGTCATCACAATATCGATG
>JBGQGR010000528.1:0-2995 GCA_041497495.1 Anaerolineae bacterium
CCGTATCGTGAAGATCGATCAGATCGATCGGCCGATCCTAGAACCGAAGCGCATGAATTTGCAGATCAACGGTTGGCGGGGTAGCAACAAAGTCTTGGAGATAAAGAGTCTGGCAAAAAGTTTCTTGCAGCAACCTGAGCGGAGAGTTGAACCCGCAGAGTTCAACTCGCAGTCGAAGGGCGCAAGTTTGCAAAAGGCCGCTCCTTCGACTGCATTGCGTCCTCGCAGAGGACGCAATGCCGCTCAGGCTGCTACGTTCTCTTTATTTGCCGATCTCAATCTACTCATCCGTCACGGTGAGCGTGTAGGGCTTGTCGGACCAAATGGCGCGGGCAAATCCGTCGTGTTAAAAATGATCCTCGGCGAAATCGAAATCGATCGCGGCGAGATCATCGTCGGGCCGAGTGTCTCGATCGGGTATTACGCCCAGCAGCACGAGACGCTCGATCGATCTCAGACGCTGATCGATGTGATCCGGCATGCCAAACAATGCGGCGAACCCGAAGCGGTCGCGCTCTTGATCAAGTTTCTGTTTGCGTATGAGCAGTGCCGTCAACGCGTGGGGGAACTATCGGGTGGCGAAAGAAGCCGCTTGCAGCTGGCCTTACTCATGATCAGCACCGCCAACTTCCTGCTGCTCGACGAACCGACTAACAATCTCGACATCGCTTCAGCCGAAGTGCTGGAAGAAGCCTTAGACAATTTCGAAGGCACTGTGTTATGCGCGTCGCACGATCGATATTTTCTCGATCGCATCGCCAGCCGCGTCGTAGAATTGGATCACGGACAACTGGAGGAATATCTGGGAGGTTACTCGGATTATATTGAATCGAAACTCAGGTGACACGGTAAATGTCGGCAGATGTGCTATACTGATGTCACTCTGAACATGAACCGGCAAAAATCATGTTCCTATCACCTAATCGCATTCTCAAAGATCGCTATCGAATTTTAAGTCTGCTGGGCCAAGGCGGCATGGGCTCGGTCTACCGTGGTTTTGACGCCGCGCTGGATCGACCCGTTGCCGTGAAGCAGCTGCGGCCGGCCGTGGCTGCCGACGCCACCACCGCGCCGGCGATCAAGCAACAGTTCGAGCGTGAAGCCAAAATTTTAGCAACGCTCACCCATCCTAATCTGCCGCGCGTCACCGATTATTTCACCGACGACAACGTGCCGTACCTCGTCATGGATTATATCGAGGGTGATACGCTCAGCGATCTGCTAAAACAGAAACACAACGGCTTCCCGGTAATTCAAGTGCTCAATTGGGCTGATCAGATTTTATCGGCGCTCGAGTACATCCATAGCCACGGCGTGATCCATCGCGACCTTAAGCCGGGCAACTTGCGCCTCACGCCGGACGGCCGCATCTTCCTCGTCGACTTTGGCTTGTCCAAGTCGCTGCAGTCGGCGCATCCCGACACCGCCACGATGATGCGCGGTGTGGGCACCGCCGAATATGCGCCGCCCGAACAATACGACAGCACGCTCGGTCATACCGATGCCCGCGCAGACATTTATTCACTCGGCGCTACGTTGTATCATCTGCTCGTTGGCAAGGCACCGGCCACCGTCACACAGCGCATGGCCGAGCCTCAGACATTTCAACCTGTGCGTGATACCGGCGCGCTGATCTCGCCACAGATCGATCAAGTGATCACCCGGGCTATGGCGATCGAACGGGCGAAGCGTTTCCCATCGGCGGCCGATATGCGCGCCGCTTTGAAACTCGCCGCTCCCAGTCGATCTACCGATCCCAATAGCACGCGCTTGCTGGGCAATGTTCAATCGACATCGAAGAGATCAACCGGGTGGATCATCGGGATCGGATTGCTCGTTATTGCGGCTGTCGCCCTCGCATTCGTTATTCTATCGTCGCCACGGCCACCCTCGAGCGTGGCAACGACACAGACAAACAGTGCTGCCACTCAAGCGGATGTGCGCATCGTCACGCTGAGCGGCACGAGCATACCTGAATATGTGGACATCAAAAATTTCGGGGGTGTTACCCAAACGTTGACGGGCTGGAAATTAGTGAGCGCGGAAGGTTCGCAAACTTTCAATTTTCCAAATGGCTTTGCACTTCCGCCTGGCGTAAGTGTGAGACTTAACAGTTACACTGGCGCGATCAATAATCCACCGAGCGTTTTATTCTGGGTCATCGATCCGATTTGGAAAAACAGCGGGGATAAAGCCATCCTCTACGACGATCACGGCCAAGTGATCAGCACACACTGTTACGGCGACAAGTGCCCGTAAGAATCCTCGATCGAAGAGGCCAGGTTTTTTCAGAAACCTGGCCTTTTTTGATCTACAACTTGACCACTTTGCCTGTCCGCGCCGATTCAAGCAACGCGGTGATGACGGCGACGTTGCCGCGGCTCCACTCGAGCGAGATGCGCTGCGGCTGATGATCGATCGCAGCGTTTTCCATATCTTCAATCTCACCCAAATACAATGGCTTATTGGCCGATTGAAAATTCTCAATTTTATCGCCACGATTAATCACAAACTTCGTGCTGCCATCTGGCTTGAAGGGACTCGCCAACTCGATCGATCCACTCGCCCCGACGATCTCCATCGATGCGCGAAATGGCGATCGAAAGCCACAATCAAATTGTGCCAACAAGCCATTGGCAAATTTCATTTGTCCGCTAAACACTTCATCCACGCCGGTCGATCCGGTCACTTGCCAGCCAAACACCTCGATCGGTTCTGCCTGCGCTACGAGCCGCGCGTAACTAATTGGATAACAGCCCACGTCCCAGATCGATCCGCCGCCCTGCTCCGGCACGAGACGCACATCTTTGGTTTGAGTCAGATCGAAAGTGAATGCCCCTTTGATCAACTTCACTTCGCCGATCGCACCTTCCTTGACCAACTCCAACACTTGAGTCGTTTGCGGATGATGCTTGTACATAAATGCTTCCGCAATAACAACGTTATTCTTCTTCGCCGTATCGATCAGCCGATCGACCTCGCTCGTTGTTAACGC
>JBGQGR010000529.1:0-2980 GCA_041497495.1 Anaerolineae bacterium
GAATCCATGTGGGCGCGCGCTTCTGTTTGCCGATGATGAAATCCAACGCGCCGCCGATGCCGATGCCGACGCTCGCTCCAGTGCGATCCAGGTTACGCGCGATCCATTTGTCTTGCTGCGGTGCGCCGTAAGCGACGAACAGAATATCCGCTGAACACGCTCGAACCCGATCGGCGATCCCGGCTTCGCGATCGATCGACGGCGATCCGGCGAATGTGCCGACGATATTGATCGCTGGATAGAGTGATCTAAGTTTTGTTGCCGCTTGTTCAGCAACTCCCTCAGCCGCACCCAGCATAAATATTTTCCAGCCGGCCAGCGATGCCCACTGCGTGATCTGTATCACCAGATCCGAGCCGCCAACGCGCTGACGCAGCGGATGACCCAATCGACGCGCGGCCCACAGTACCCCGACGCCATCGGGAATGTTCAAGGCCGATTGATTCAGTATCTGCCTGAACTCCGAATCTTTTTGCGCGGCCATGATGAATTCGGGATTGACGGTGCAGATCTGATGCGGCGAACGCTCCTTAACGAAATGATCGATCCAGTCAAGCGTCTCGATCATCGTCACGTCGTGAACGGAGACATTGAGGATGGCGATAGAAGCTGGAGGTTGGAAGTTGGAAGTTGGAGAGACCATGTCAACTGTTCAAGACTTGGTGGATTACTTTCAGCACTACATCGGCACAAGCCTGCCATGAAAATTTTTTTGCTTGCACATAACCTGCATCAATCAAATTTTGTCTCAAGACTTGATCGCTGATGATTCGTGTTAAACCATCCGCGATCGAATCAGCACTCAACGGATCGATCATCAGCGCTGCATCGCCCGCGACTTCCGGCAGCGCTGAGGTGTTGCTGCACAGTACCGGCACGCCGCACAGCATTGCTTCGAGGACGGGAAAACCAAAGCCTTCATATAAAGACGGGAATACAAACGCCGTTGCGCCGCTGAGCAACGCGGATTTATCAGCCTCCTCAATATAGCCGGGAAACAGTACGCGCGCTGAGAGAGAATGATCGGCCACTTGTTTGAAAAGAGGATCGGCGTACCAACCGGTTTTGCCAGCGAGGACGAGGCGAGGGTCGAGGCGCGAGGAAGCGTAGGCTTCAATCAAGCGAGCAAGATTTTTGCGCGGTTGGAGTGTGCCGAGATACAACAAATAATCGCCATCGATGTTGTACTTAGCTTTGGCGCGATCGATCTCGGCTCGATCTTCAACGTGCTTGATCGAAGGATCGAGGCCTGGATAGGCCACGCTGATCCGATCGGCTTCAGCGTGATACCGATCGATCAAATCGCGCTTCGTTGCGCTTGAATCGGCAATGACGTGCGACGCTGATTGAACATTCCAGCGTGTCGATCGATCCAGGTACCAGCGTTGTCGAGGTGGATGGGCTTCGGGAAAATGTAAGTAGCCTAGATCGTGAACAGTCACGATCGATCGGCGTGGATGAATGATCGGAATCACATGCGCTGGAACGAAAAGAAGATCGGGTGGATGCAACAACATTTCCCACGATAATCGCGCGTGTGTCCAGAGGCGTGGGAAAGGGATTATTCTATCTTCCGCGAAGTGTCCCCGTAGAGAAACGGAGCGGGATGAATTCTGGTTTCTGAATTCTTGTGGCGGTTGGTTGTAGTAGAGGCGAAATGAATAATCAGGATTAGTTTGATCGACCAAGGCTTCGATCAAGTAACGCGAATACAATTCTGTGCCCGTCGGTCGATCGCTCATCGATCGGCTGGCATCCATTCCGATGAGCGCCGCGGACGAACTAGGCTTTCGGTTGATCATTCATTCCAGCAGGCGGGGTAGGTGACAGCCCGGCAGGCGGCGTGGCTGATCGATTCGGTCGCGTGAACGCTCGAACGAGAATGACGAGACCCAATCCGATCAACAGCACCGGCCAGAAGCGCACGATGTCGCGGAACGGAGTGATGTCGCCTAATGTGAAACTGAAGCCCGCCAGTCCGACCACCAGCAGAATCGCTGCCGGAATGAGGACACCGCCATCGTGGAAACGCTGCGCGATCCACAACACGACGAAGGCGATGCCAACGATTGTGGGATAAGCCGGCCACAAGCGGCCTTGATCGCCCCATTGAATATAGCCGTAGCCGGGCACAAAAGTATGGAGCGTAAAAAGGAAGAAGAACGCGCCGATCAAGGTGATGATCGTGCCGACGAAGGCGAGACCCGCATCATGTCCGCGGCTGAAGATGAAGCCGAGCCAGAACATGATGCCGACAAACATGACAATGCCGGGCCACAATTCGGTGATGGAGAGTTTGGGCAGCACGCCGAGGTTGACCAGCAGAAAGAATACGCCGATAACAATCAAAACAAAAGCCGGAATCAATGCACCGCGTCGATCCATGTTGCACCTCCAAGCGAATTTCCCCGCTGCTATGTCGATGGCGTTTTCGATTGTATCACAAAGTTTCGTGCAAGAAATTCAGTACAGCACAGGTCAGCGCGCCTTCGCGCAAAATAATCGGCGGCGATTGCGTGCAATCGATCACGGTGGAGGGGACATTGCCCGGTGTCGATCCACCATCGATGACCGCGGCGATGCGATCGTTTAATTGGGCCAACACTTCTTGCGCCGATCGAGGATTCGGGCCCGATGATCGATTCGCGCTGGTGACGGCCAGCGGGCCAGTGAGTCGGATCAAGTTGCGGGTCAGATCGAGATCGGGCATTCTGACGCCGATCGTTTCGGTGGCGCTGACTTCGATCGGGATACTGAGTTGCTTTATCAAGACGATGGTTAATGCGCCCGGCCAAAATTGTTCGATCAGCTGATGTGCGGTCGATGGGATTTCGATCGCGATCTGATCGAGTTGATTCTCATCGGCGATCAAGATCGGTATGGCTTTCTCGATCGGTCGATCTTTGGCCCGATAGAGCTGCTGTACCGTTGCGCCATCGAACGCGAGCGTGCCGAGGCCATAGACGGTGTCCGTTGGAAA
>JBGQGR010000530.1:0-2980 GCA_041497495.1 Anaerolineae bacterium
GATCTGATCCGCGAATCGATCAGTCTCACCTACGCCGAATATGCGCGGCGCGGCTTCTTTGAATTGGTTACGGTCGCCGCGCTGGTGCTGCCGATGCTGCTGGCGATGCATTATCTCATTCGCCGCGAAGATCGACACATGCGGCAAAGCACGCAGTGCGTGCCGTCGGGGCAACAAACGTTCCGGGTGTTGGCCGCAATTTTGATCGCGCTGCTGTTTGTGATCATGTTCTCCGCGCTCATGCGCATGAAACTTTATCAAGATGAATTTGGCTTGACCGAACTGCGCGTGTACACCACGGCGTTCATGTTCTGGATCGCGATCGTGTGCGTGTGGTTCATTCAAACCGTGCTGCGCAATCAACGCGATCGATTTGCATTCGGCGCGCTGGCCGCGGGCATGCTCGTTTTAATCGCATTGAATGCGATCAACCCCGATGATCTCATCGTGCGCGTCAATGCCAAGCGCGTTAACGCGCCGATCATTACGCGGGCCTTCGATGCACATTACGCGACCACGCTCAGTTCCGATGCCGTGCCCGCATTGATCGAGGCGTTGCCAAGTATGTCTTCATTCGCGCAATGCGAGATCGCAACCGATCTCTTGCACGATTGGCCGGTGCCCGATCAAGTGGATTGGCGCACATGGAATTGGAGCCGCATTCAAGCATGGTGGGCGGTGCATGACCATCAGGTATACTTGCAGCAAGTTGCTTGTCCGTAAACCATGGGAGGCGCGATGAATACAAAATCATACGATACGGTCATCACATTTGTTGCGCTCGCCGCCGCACTCGTCATCGGCTGGATCGATTTTCACGCAACCGAACCGCAGCCTGCCGCGCTGCTATTGATCATCTTTGGCGCAGTCTTTGGATTTCTGCGATCTCGATCGGCGTGGCGTTGGGCGATCATTCTAGGGGTGAGTTTGTTCGTGACAGAATTGATCTTTCCGCTGTTCGGTCTGCAACCAATCGATCCACCGCAGCCCAACGTTTTCGCCACCCTGCTCGGATTGATCCCGGCCTTCATCGGGACGTATGCGGGTGTGGTGGCGCATGAAGGAATATCTTCTGTGTTAAAGCACGATCAAAAATAGGCGGCGTCATTGCGAGTCCCGAAGGGACGAAGCAATCTCCCCAAAGATTTACCAATCGACAAGGAGATTGCTTCGCTTCGCTCGCAATGACGGATGAAAGGAATTTTATGCGTGAAAGAACTCGTTGGATCGTCGTCGTCATTTTTTCGCTGGCGATGGCCTGGATGGAATCCGCGGCAGTGACTTACTTGCGATCACTCGTCGGCCGGATCGATCCATATCAAGCGCGGCCTCTGCCCATTTCCATTGGCCTTGGTCAAGCGGAAGTGGTGCGCGAAGCCGCGACGCTGATCATGCTCTTCACCGTCGGCTGGCTGGCCGGCCGATCGTGGCGCAGCCGCTTGGGCTACGCGCTGATCGCGTTCGGCATGTGGGACATTTTCTATTACGTTTTCCTCGCCGTGATCAGCGGCTGGCCGCATTCGATCTTCGATTGGGATGTGTTGTTCTTGATTCCGCTACCGTGGTGGGGTCCAGTGATCGCACCAGCATTGATCGCTTTGATGATGATCATCGGCGGAACATTAGTGAGTCAGCACGATCAACCCGATCGACCGATCCGGCCCAATCGCTCGGCATGGCTGATGAATCTCAGCGGCGTGATCGTTGCGTTGTATGTGTTCATGGCCGACGCGATCCGCGCAGTCGGCGGCGGACTAGATTCCATTCGAAGTGTGCTACCGACATCGTTCAATTGGCCGCTGTTCATCATCGCGTTGGTGTTGATGGCCGCACCGATCATCGATATGAGCCGGAAGATTTGGGGAAAGAGAAATGAGAATTTGAAATTAGAAGTTGGAAGTTAGAGGTTGGAGGTCAGAAATTGGAGTCGAGGCTTCAGCCGGTTCGCATGAACAACGATCCGGCTAAAGGCTCGACTCCGGTACAAGACGATTTAGCGCACCACCTTCACTTCACCTAAAACCACTTTGTCATCAACTGCCGTATTGGTCGCATCAAATACTTTCAATCTGGTTTGAACCGGATCGTATGCGCCGATTTCGATCGAGTAATTACCCTCATCTGTATCAGCGGGGATAGTTAAAGTGTATTTTTCCTGAATCACTTGGCCGGGCTGCCAGACTAACGTTCGATATAAACCGCGTCCCAATTCGTGATCGTCTTGCGCCCACACCGGATTACCGCTCGCTGGATTGATCCCGCCGAGCAAATGCGCAAAGCCGGTGTAAACAAACTGCATCGGCTGACGTGCGCGCCAGTAAACAGTGACTTGAATCTCATCGCCGGGCTGAAAAGTGCCGGCTTGCAAATCAAAGCCCCACAGATCGATCTTGTTTTCGAAATTAGCGTTGAGGATATGCTGAGGCCGCTGGGGCAGCGCCGCATCTGATTCAAAAATAAATTCGGGCTTCAACACACTCGCATTCGGTTCGACAACATATAAACCATAGCCGCGCGCTCGAGCGGCGTCGAGCGGCTGAGGCATCAGCGGAATATATTGGCCCAATAGATCGAGGTCGTGCAGGTTAAGAATGAGCAGTGATCGATCGGATTGCGTGCTGAGCCGTTCCAGAATTCGCGCGGGCGGCAGAGTTTCGTGCGGAATTTGATCGAGGCTCAAGAAATAATCGTACACGTAGCCGACATTGCCGGAACCGCCTAAACGCAGATCACTCAATGAACTGCTGAGGTAAACTGCCGCACCGCTCTCGACCGATTTGATTTGATCGTTCAGCGCAAAGAATTCAGCATTCGTCTTCCCATCAACAACACGCGCTTGGTAATAATTGACCAGCGGCGCGATCGGATAGATGGACACGAGGATCAGAACTGAAGCCGCGGCCAAACTCAAGCGACGATCTATTGCGACATCCGATCGGCTTTGAGCGATCCAACGAACAAGCGCCGCGCCCGCCGCGCC
>JBGQGR010000531.1:0-2980 GCA_041497495.1 Anaerolineae bacterium
GGCGGCAACTTCCACGGTGAACCGATCGCGTTGGTGATGGATTTCCTCTCGATCGCAGCTTCAGAGATTGCATCAATCAGTGAGCGCCGCATCGCACGACTCGTTGACGACAAACTTAGCGAGGGACTGCCTGCAATGCTGGCCGAAAATGGCGGCCTCGATAGTGGCTTGATGATGGCACAATATACGGCGGCCTCGCTCGTGTCGGAAAACAAAACGCTCGCTCATCCCGACTCAGTTGACTCCATACCGACATCAGCGAATCAAGAAGACTTCAATCCAATGGCGACCGCTGCAGCGCGTCACGCGCGATCGATCATTCGCAATGGCGAGCATGTCATCGCGCTGGAATTGATGGCCGCCGCGCAAGCGATCGATCTGCGATTGCGCTCCGATCCAAAAATCAAGCTAGGGCAAGGCACAGCCAAAGCGCACGCAAGAATCAGACGGGAAGTGGCTTACCTCGATCGAGATCGATTGATCGCGCCGGATGCGGCGAAGATCGTCGAGATGGTGAGAGATGGAGAAGTTACTAAGACCGTGAAATGATCGCGCACTGATTGTTTTTGGGCTATAATATTGAGTATAAGGCATTTAAGCATTCAGGCAACAGTGTAGGGTGAAGAATCATGACAACCATTCAACTCTCAGTAGACAAGGAATTATTAGACCGGGTCGATCAGGCAACTCGACTACTGGGTGTTCCCCGCGCAAAATTCATCGAACAGGCGATTGAGCGATCTTTGCAAAATCTATCAGTTAGTGAATTAGAGCGCCAGCAAACCGAAGGCTATCGCCGTCAACCCGTCAAACCAGGTGAATTTGATGTCTGGACAATCGAACAAACCTGGGGCGATCGATGAAGCGCGGAGAAATTCGCTGGTATGAATTTCAGCCGCCAGACAAACGACGCCCAGTGTTGATCCTCACACGCGACTCGGCACTAGCAGTTTTGCGCGATGTTACGATTGCGCCCATCACCTCAACCATTCGCGGCATCCCTTCCGAAATACTATTAGGGCCGGATGATGGAATGCCAGAGCCGTGCGTGGCGAACTTAGATCATGTTCAAACCGAACCACAGAAAAACATCGGACGACTCCTAATCACACTGACCGCAGAAAAACTTGAGCAAATCGGACCTGCATTGTGTTTCGCGATAGGCGTAGATGAATTTTTTAAAACAAATTGACACGCTCTGCTCTCATGGTATAATACCGACATCATGAACACGCAGATTACTTTGACCCGACAGCACCATTCTCACGCGCACCAACAGCATGTGCGCTATTGCCGTTTGGGTCGCGTCTGAGTGAATGCAGAACGAAGTCGATGAGGCGTGATCCGCAAGGTCACGCTTTTTTATTTCCTGCCCCACCCCTAACCCCTCCCCGAATCAAAAAGCACGCTTCGGAGAGGGGAGTAAAAGAGGTTGATCGTGAAAACAACAATTCGCCCGATTAAGGGCACACGCGATTTTTATCCAGAAGACATGGCTTTCCGCACGTGGCTGTACGATCAAATGAAAGCCGCGTCGCAGAAGTTTGGTTATCAAGAATACGAAGCGCCGATCTTGGAAACGCTTGAGTTATACGCGGCTAAGAGCGGCGAAGAGTTGGTGAAGGAGCAATCGTTCGTGTTCACCGATCGCGGCGGCGACGAGATTACACTGCGGCCTGAACTCACGCCCAGCCTCGCGCGAATGGTGGCGCAGAAACAGCGCGAGTTGATCAAGCCCATCCGCTGGTGGTCGTTCGGACCGTTCTGGCGTTACGAGCGTCCGCAAAAAGGGCGCACGCGCGAATTCTTCCAATGGAACATCGATCTCATCGGCGCGAATTCGGCTTATGCCGATGCGGAACTTGTCGCCGTGTTGGTGGAATTCTTTCGATCGGTTGGCTTAACCAGCATGCAAGTTGTGATCAAGGTCAACAATCGCAAGTTAATGGAAGAGCAGATCAAAGCGATCGGTTTCCAAGCCGCACAGATCGATGGCGTCTATAAGTTGATCGACAAACTCGATAAGCTACCGGCCGACAAATGGGCTGTTTATGGCGAAGAAACTTTGAGCCAGAGCAAGAACCAGATCGATCAGCTGCGCGGCTTATTGAGTGATCGTGACTTGTGGCGGAAATCAAGCGGGCTCACTGCCTTCTTTGAAGCCATCAAAGATTTCGGCATCAGCGAGTACGTGGAATATGATTCAGCAATCGTTCGCGGCTTGGCCTACTATACCGGGGTCGTGTTCGAAGCGCAGGAACGCCAGGGCAACTATCGATCGATCTGCGGTGGCGGCCGTTACGATAATTTGGTTGCGGATGTTGGCGGCGATCCGTTGGGCGGGATCGGTTTTGCGATGGGCGATGTAGTGATCGGTTTGGTGTTGGAAGAATATTCGATTAAACCAAAATTACGATCAGTCCCCAGCGAAGTGTTAGTGACCGTGTTCGATCAATCGCTGCAGAGCACGTCAGCCCGGATGGCCGCACTGATTCGATCGGCTGGGCTGAAAGCCGAACTTTATCCAGAAGTAGCTAAACTCGACAAGCAGCTGAAGTATGCGAATGCGCAAGCGATCCCGATCGCGCTGGTGATCGGCCCCGATGAAGCCAGCAAGAATCAAGCAACGTTGAAGGATCTCCGATCGGGCCAACAACAAACGATGGGGCAGGATCAAATCGCTGCGATTATTCGATCACTGTTGAAATAGTCAATCGCTCGTGGTACAATGCAATACGTAATATGGTGCCTGTAGCTCAATGGCAGAGCACTGGACTGTGGATCCAGATGTTGCGGGTTCGAGACCCGTCAGGCACCCCTGAACCATGACAAATGAAAAATGATCAAATGCCCAATTTGTCATTGTTCATTTGATCATTTGGCATGTGAAAGCCCTCGTAGCTCAATGGATAGAGCGCCTGACTTCGGATCAGATGGTTGTGGGTTCGACTCCCGCCGAGGGCATTGAACTAATTGACTA
>JBGQGR010000532.1:0-2979 GCA_041497495.1 Anaerolineae bacterium
CCCGCCGGTAATGGCATCCGGAAAATCGATCGTGACCAGCTCGCTATAGATGTCATCCATCGCAGTGAGCATGCGTTCGGCTTCGGCATTGCGTTCCTGCCTGATAAGATCGAGGCAGCGGCGGCGCAGCTCGCTGGCCGCCTCGGCCAGTCCGTTGAGGTAGGCAGCTTCATCCACTTTGATCTCTGTATGTGACGGGATCGATCGATCGCGGACTATGGCGTAGACCACACACGCTTCCGTCAGTTCTTTCAAAGCATCCTGCGTGTAGCCGGTGTAATATAACGCCGGATGCTCGGCGATATCGGCTTTCATTTCGGCGGCAAATTGTTTGGCGCTCGCCAATAATTTTTCAGCCTCGTCAAACTCTTCGCGATGCGTCGCCCGGATCGTCAGCGAGCAATAGCGGATCAATTCACGCGATCGATTCAAGGTGAGATCGCGCGCGGCATTGCGTTCCATAAACGTCGATCGGATGGCTTCAATGATGCTGTCCAATTTATCCATGGATCAACTGCCGATCGGCTTCGCGCCGCCAAACAGCTGCTCGGCTAAACCCGTGCCGCCCGGCGGCAGTTTGATCTCGCCGAATTGCGCTTCGTACTTCTGCAAATTGTCGGCCAACGCATTCAACATCAGCTTGGCGTGCAGCGGCGTCATGACGATGCGCGTATCGATCTGCGCTGTGGTCATGCCCGGCAACACACTGGTGAAATTTAAGATCACTTCGGACGGCGTGTGCATGATCAACGCAAAGTTGGCATAGTGCGCTTTGAGATCATTCGGGATTTCAATATTGATCGGCGTGGGGCTGTTCGGCTGAGGCAGTGGATTTGGTGGTGTGCTCATATTCGTCCTTGTCTGAAAGTTGAGCGTGATCTTTGTCGACCGCGCAGCTGCGGTCGATGAGCAAAGCCAGAAGCTAACTTTCGATCTCTAAATAAAATGAGCCGTCCACGAACGAGCGCAGACGGCTGTGATCTCACATTCAAAATCGATGGAACGCCTAGAAGGGAATTTCTTCTTCGCCACCGGTCGCAGCTACATCTTCCGGCGCGCCGGTGGGACTGGCGCCACCCGCCGCATCACGCGCTCCCAAGAATCGCACTGTGTTCGCGAAGATTTCAAACGACGTGCCCGTGGTGCCATCTTGCCGAGTGAAGACGCGCGGGCCGCCGGTGGTGGGATCGGGCGTTAAGCGGCCTTCAACCAGCACGGAGCTGCCTTTCTTCAAATACTGCGCGCACGCCTCGGCTTGTTTGCCAAAGACCGACACGCGAAACCAGGTGGTTTCCTTGACCTGCTGACCGTCACTGCCGGTGTACTTGCGGTTGGTTGCGACACTGAGGCTGGTGACGGGTGTGCCGCTTGGGGTATAGCGCATTTCTGGATCGCGTCCCAAGTTGCCAACGAGCACAATCTGCTGATACATTGTGATTCCTCCTAAACAGGAAATGGGTTGGACGCCCACATTGATTCATCTGCTCACAGTGAACAAATGTAGGCAGAGTTTACAACAAGTCGAATGGGTTGTCAATATATTTTGCATCACTTTTTTCAATCGATCGTTGCATGCGCCACACCATCATCACGACAAACCGTTCTACTTTTTGCACAAACCCGTCGAGGCCAGCTAACCGATCGGGTTATTACTCAATCAAGGCGTATGGTATAATGCCGACATTCTTAGAATTTCGGTTCCACGCCGCTGTGGAGGTTGTGCAATGAGTCAACGCGATTCAGTTACCGGTCCATCCGCGCCTGCTTATGAACCGATCGCCCCGCGATCGATTGAAGAAACCGGCTTGAACCTCGGCTTTCTGACCGAACTCGCCCTAAAGATCATGTACTTCGAGGGCTATCTATCGGGATCGCAGATCGCCGATCGGATGAGGCTGCCCTTCACGGGGGTTGTCGATCAAGTCTTGGAGTTTCTCAAGCGCGAGCAGATGGCCGAAGTGAAAGGATCGGGCGGCTTTGGCGAGCAAGCTTATCAATACGTCATTTCGATGAAAGGCCGCGAGAAAGCGCGTGAGGCACTCGATCGATCTCAATATGCCGGCCCGGCACCCGTCACACTGCAAACTTACATCGCCGCGATGGCCCGCCAATCACTTAAAGGCTTCACCGTCCATCAACGCGGCATGCGGCAAGCCTTGGGCCACATGGTCTTGAATGAACGGACCTTCAGCCAAATTGGTCCGGCCGTGAACTCGGGCAGAAGCATATTCTTATACGGTCCGCCCGGCGACGGCAAGACGACGATTGCCGAAGCGGTAGGCCGCATGATATTGAACAGCGATATCTCCGTGCCCTACGCTCTTGAAGTGGATGGCGCGATCATCAAGGTCTTCGATCAAAGCAATCATGAGCGCGCGGCCGAGCCGGCTACTTCAGGGCTGAGGAATCGCGATCTGCGCTGGGTCAAAATCCATCGACCGGTGATCATCACCGGCGGCGAACTGACGCTGGAAACGCTCGATCTGGTGTGGGATGAAGTCAATAATTATTACCAAGCCCCGTATCAGATGAAAGCCAATGGCGGCATGTTTTTGATCGATGACTTTGGCCGCCAACAAGTGCGCCCGCGCGATCTATTAAACCGCTGGATTCTGCCGCTCGAAAAGCGTGTGGATTACTTGACGCTGCACACCGGCCGCAAGATCGAAATTCCATTCGATGTGTTGATTGTATTCTCGACGAATCTCGCGCCGAAGGACTTGGTGGACGAAGCCTTCCTGCGCCGCATTCGCCACAAGATTCACATCGGCGATCCGAGTTTTGAAGAGTACCGCGAAATCTTTAAGCGCGTCGCCACGGCGAAGGGCGTGCAGTATGACGATCGAGCGCTGGCGTATCTGCTGCAGGAATTCTATATCAAGCCGCGCCGCAAGCTGCGCGCCGTCCATCCGCGCGATCTGATCGAGCAGATGATCGACATCGCCAAGTATTTGAATCTGCCGCTAGTGATGGGCAAGG
>JBGQGR010000533.1:0-2972 GCA_041497495.1 Anaerolineae bacterium
ATAGCGCACAAAGAAGTCGCTGGCGATTAGGCACACCAGCACAATACCCTGGATCATTTTTGGAATACCCGACGGTTGTATCTCGCGCCCGGCGAGAATCAGCGCGCCGAACAAGATCGATACGAGGATGACGGCAAAGGGATTGAGTTTCGCCAGCCAGGCGATGATGATACCCGTGAAGCCGTAGCCCGGTGAGATAGCGCCTTGCAAACGATGCACCACGCCCGTGATCTCTGACATGCCAGCCAGTCCGGCCAGTGCGCCGGAAACCATCATCACCAAAATAATATTGCGCTTGATCGGAATGCCCGCGTATTCGGCGGCCTTGGGGTTGTCGCCAATCAATCGGATTTCGTAGCCCCACTGGCTGCGATATAAAATGAACCAGACGATCACCGCTGCGATGATCGCAATCACAAAACCCAAATGCAGCGTCATGCCGCGAAAGGCCGGAATTTGTGTCGAGAGATCGGACAAGCGTGGCAGCCACGCATTGCGCGCAAAAACAGGCGACATTTGAAAGCCGCTCTCGGACCACACCGCAAAGATGAAAAAATTATTCCAGGCAATGGCAATATAATTCATCATCAAGGTAGTGATCACTTCGTTGACGTTGAAGCGCGCTTTCAAAAAACCGGGAATAAAACCAAACAACGCCCCGGCCAACATACCGGCGATCATCATCACTGGAATGAAGATGAAAGGGGATGTGCTGGCCGGCAGCAGCGGCGTCAATACGACCGCGCTCGCGCCGAAGGCGCCCAGAAAGAATTGTCCTTCCGCGCCGATATTCCATAACTTCATGCGGAACGCGACCGCGCACGCCAAACCGACGAAGATCAACGGCGTGGCTTTGGCCAAGGTATCGTTCAAGCCGCCGAGATCGCCGAAGCCAACTTGCACAATATGCTGGTAGGTGCGAATAGGATCGCCGCCAACCATGATGATCAGAATCCCGCCGAATATCAAGGCGACGATCAATGCGAGCAACGAGACCACGATCGGCAGCCACCGCCCGCCGATCTGCATACGCGGCTCGATCTGAATTGTGAACGGCAGTCGTTGTCGCCATGACGCCGAGGTCGGAGTTGGTTCAGCCATTGATCGTCGCTCCCGGTTTTTGGATTTGATCGAGCGGTGTGCCGGTCATCATCAACCCGATCGTGTCCAGATCCCCATCGGTCACTTCACCCATCATCTTGCCGTCATAGATCACGTAGATGCGATCGCACAAGCCCAGCAGTTCTTCCAGTTCTTCTGAAACGAGTAAGACACCCGCACCTTCTTCGCGCTCGACCAATAAGAAGCGATGCACGCCTTCGATCGCGCCTACGTCTAGACCGCGCGTCGGCTGCACGGCGATCATCACCTTGGGCTTGGCCGACATCTCGCGGGCCAGAATCACACGCTGCAAATTGCCGCCGGACAATAAACGCGCCTGAGTCTTGACGCTCGGCACGATAATATCGTAAATAAGTTTGAGTTCATTCGCAAAGCGATCAGCCGCCGGGCCATCGACTGTCATACCATGACCGATCGGCGCGACCTGATACTTCTTCATGATCACGTTGTCGGTGATGCTTAGATTCGGCGCGGTCCCGACATGCGTTCGATCTTCCGGCACGTATGACATACCGCCGCGAATATTTTTGCGTACCGGTTGATTGCTGATTTCCTGTCCGTGTAACAATACGCGGCCTTGTTTGCATTTACGCAGTCCATTGATCACATCCGCCAGTTCGCGCTGTCCATTGCCGGCCACACCCGCCAAGCCGACAATCTCGCCGCTGCGTACGTTGAGCGATATACCCTGCACGGCCATCAAGCCGCGATCACTCTCGGCATAAACATCTTCTACCGATAATACGACCTCGCCGACCGTCACGTCTTGCTTATCGATCTGCTCGATCACTTCACGGCCGACCATCAAGCGCGCAAGATCGGCGCGCGTCACCCCTTCAAGACTAAGACCGGACGCCGTGGCTTTGCCCCGGCGGAGCACGCTGATCCGATCGGCTATCGCTAAGACTTCTTGCAGCTTGTGACTGATGAAGATGATCGATTTGCCTTCCGCAATCATCGTGCGCAGCGTCTTGAAGAGATCTTCGATTTCGGTGGGGGCTAGCACTGCGGTGGGTTCATCCATGATCAAGACTTGCGCGCCGCGATACAACATCTTGAGAATTTCCACGCGCTGCTGCTCCCCGACCGACAATTGCCAAATCTTGGCATGCGGATCGACGTGCAGGTGAAAGCGTTCGCTGAGTGCGGTGATCTCTTGATCGAACGAGGTTAAGTTCAGGCGGAAGCGCGGCCGATCAAGACCGAGCAGAATATTTTCGGTGACCGACTGCGAGGGCACCAGCATGAAATGTTGATGGATCATGCCAATGCCGGCTTGAATGGCTTCACGCGGCGATGATAATGAAACCAGCTTGCCATTGACTGCGATCGTTCCGGCTTCCGGCCGATACATACCGGCCAGTACGCTCATCAACGTGCTCTTGCCCGCGCCGTTCTCGCCCAACAGCGCATGAATCTCACCGCGCCGTAGATCGAAATCGACGCGATCATTAGCCAGTACGCCCGGAAAACGTTTGACGATGCCACGCATGACGACGACGTTATCGGCTTGATTCTGTTCAGCCATCGAATTCTCCGCTTAAGCCGTATTGGGAATTCAAGATAATTTTTATAAGATGAGTCCGCTTGTTCGATTTATCAAGCGGCCAGGTCACGTTCGACCTGGCCGCTTGTTTAGGTGCTCATGGGAATGAGCAATGCGATTGACTTACTGCAGTTTAGGCAGCTCAGCCGAGATGTTCTGGTTCCACCAGTACATGCAGTACTTGCATTCCAGCCCGGGTGCGCCGGGTGGGAATTGATCGAGATCAGACTGCTGCATCTTCTGGCCGGCGGGCACAATCACCTTGCCGGCATTGTCTTTGATCTCGCCCGCAAACACATCGAAG
>JBGQGR010000534.1:0-2968 GCA_041497495.1 Anaerolineae bacterium
ACGGCGGCGAGGAATTCGTGGTAATTCTGCCGCAGACTCCGCAGAGCGAAGCGGCCGTGATCGGAGAGCGAATTCGGTCTCAGGTGGAAACTACGATCGTTGAAGTGAGCGAAGGGAGCAAAGTCAAGGTAACCGTCTCCGTGGGAGTCAGTTCGTATCCAGAAAACGGCAAATCACACGAGGATCTGGTGTCGGTGGCCGATCAGGCCTTGTACCGCGCCAAAGACTCGGGGAAGAATCTCGTATGCATAGTGTAGCATTTCGGCTGTCCGCACACCACAGCCAATAAGGGGAGAAGGCTATGGTAGACAGAAAACATGAACGTGGATTGGGCCAGTTGTTCGTGGTGGGGTTTCCCGGACCCGAACCGCCCCGGCCGTTCCTGCAGTTTGTCGCTGAGGAACAAATCGGTGGGGTGATCCTTTTCGAGGAGAACTGCCCATCGCATCAGATTACCAGCCAGAATATCGAGAGGCTCCGCGCTCAGAGCCGGACGCATCAGCTCATGGTAGCGATCGATCAGGAAGGTGGGCGGGTGAGTCGACTGCGTGGCGCGCCGGCCGAAATTCGCTCGGCTGAGGCGTATGCCAATGAGTCCGGTCTGGAGCATTTCCGCGAAGACTACAGTCGGTCGGCCGTCTACATGGAATCGCTCGGCATCAATTTCGATCTGCAACCGAATGATGTCGCGGCGCGCGGCAACTTCTGCACGGTCGATCAGTCGGGTGCGATCACGGATCGACGGGCAGGGCGTATCCCCACGTCGAAGTGCATTGAATTGGTGAACAAGCTGCGCCTGATTAAGATTCCCGGCGTCGAGGTGTTTGTCGAGCCGGTGCAGGACTATCGCTTCTGTTTGATCTTGCGCGGCGATGGCCTGCGCGGCGAGATCGAAGACACCGATCCGCAGCGCAAGGCTCCGCCCTTGCCCGCGCATCCGAGAATTCCAGAGGCACAGCACACAGCCGATCTGTTCAATCAATGGATCGCGCAAGCGCGCGAGATTCTCAAAAACGAGCGGCCTGCAAATGCGGTGACATTGCGCGGCTTCGCGATCGATCCGAATTTACCAAAATTCCCGGAGGTCTACCAGCTCAAAGCGGCGTGCGTGGCAGTGTATCCCATGTATAAAGGCGTATCGAAGTTGGTGGGCATGGATGTGATCCACTTTGACGGCGGCAAGCCCGAAGATGAATTCAATGCGGTCGCCAAAGTGTGGGACGATTACGATTTCTTTTTCACACATATCAAATACACCGATAGTCGCGGTGAAGATGGCGACTTCGAGGCGAAAGCGAAAGTGATTGAAGGCGTTGATGCGGCACTGCCGATTTTGTTGAATCTTAAACCCGATGTGCTGATCGTCACCGGCGATCATTCGACGCCTGCCGGATTGAAGAGCCATTCATGGCATCCCGTACCGACGCTGTTGTGGTCGCCCGGCACAACACGGCGCGATGAGTGTCGGTCCTTTGGCGAAACTGAAGCACTCAAGGGTGCGTTGGGCCACTTCCCGGCGACCGATTTAATGCCAATGGCTTTGGCGCATGCCAGGCGCTTGCAAAAATTCGGCGCGTAGGATTGATCCACGAACCCTCTAAAGAGGGCAGGCGAACACGAAGAAACACGAAATAATAAATGCCTCGATCGATTTCGATCGAGGCGCTTCGTTTCACGCGTCATTGCGAGCCGCCGACCCTGCCTACATCGGGCAGGGCTTTCAGGGCGGCGTGGCAATCTCAGACTCGATCGGGAGATTGCTTCGCTTCGCTCGCAATGACGTTTGCTTTCTTTAATCTTCTCAACCACCAAATACTTCCAATCAACACTAGCAATGCAAAGACTGTCGTCATCACACCGATACCGATCGCGGCGTCGCTCCAGAATTGTTCGGGATACAAGCGGATCAAGGTATCCGTGTACAAAAACATAAACGAGGTGCCTTCAAAAAAAAGTTGGTGGAACGTTAGGAAGAATGAATCGAAGTTGATTAGCATATAAGCGATCAACGCGGCCAGAATGGTCAGCGTGAGCGTCGACCCCCAACGTAGTCCATTGGGCATCGCGTCGCGCCAATGCGTCGATTGATTCAATACAATCGCTAGAATCACAATGAGTGCCAAGCCAATCAACTCAATTGGGTAGACTTTGCTGATTAAAATTCGCACGTCGGTCATGTGGCCGATCTCGCGCTCGTTGAATGCAGGCGAACCATCGGGCAGGGTGGCGCGTTCGAGCAGGACGATGCCTTCACTATCAGGCAGCACCGAGTGCATGCCGATCAAGGCCAGCGGCGTGCGTTGATCGAGGGTAAAGCCGAAGCGATCCGGCGGAAAGTCCGGGCGGCTGTATTCAAAGTTGACGAACCAGTCGTTGGCGATGATGCGAATCGTCGTGACGACGAACAGGAATGGCATAGCCAGGGCGATGACGAGGATGAGCATTTTTTTCAATATGAGTCTCCTGTAAGATTGACAAGATGAATTTCTACCAAGAAGATCGGCCTGTCATCCCTTCATCTCTTCATCTTGTCACGGTAATTTGATTTCCCCTGACGAAAGTCCGAATAAATAATTTAAGACGATCGCGTTTGTCATCTGCTCGATCGGCGCTTTGTCGTCCGTGAAGACGACGCCGCTGGCAGCGACGGTATGCTCGTGCTGCATCGCCAGCCTCGCCGTCGATTGAATCAGCGGATGCGGCATCGCATCGAAGTTCGCCTGTAGATTATCGAACGAAGTGGGCTGCATCGTCGCAAACACGATCGAGTTAAACGATCCGGCTACATCGACGACATACACCGAAGGAAATACAGCTTGCGCGGTGTGAGCAATGGCATCGACTAAATCATAGTTGTTGGGTGTGTGACCGACGTTAATGGCGAGAACTCCATCGTTTGTCAAATGATGGCGCACGTCAAGAAAATATTCGCGTGTGGTGAGATGCCATGGAATATACGGCACGCGAA
>JBGQGR010000535.1:0-2967 GCA_041497495.1 Anaerolineae bacterium
AATCTCTACGATTTGAATGCGCTGCAAAATAACGCGGTGCCCGTCGCGGCGACGATCTACACGGACGATATGTATGTCGAGCGGGCGTATGCCGAAGAAGCCTCAAGTTTAATTCGGGGAACCAAAGTGTGGGTCACGAACGAATACGAGCACAACGCCCTCCGCGCCGATGGCGAGCGCGTGCTCGATCGATTGTTGGGAATGCTGCACGGGAATACGTAAGTAAAAACTCGAAGGGTTTTGGAAACCCTTCGAGTCTACTCCAAATCTACCAGGCCCCGCTTCAACGCCGTCAATACCGCCTGCGTTCGATCGTTCGCGTGCAACTTGGCCAAGATCGCGCTGATATGATTCTTGACGGTGCCTTCACTCAACGACAGTTGACTGGCGATATCTTTGTTGGATAAACCCGAGGCCAGCAACTTAAGTACATCTTCTTCCCGATCGGTTAGATGCTCCAACTCCGGTTCGTCGAATGTCTGCTTCGGTTTAGGCGCACGATCGCGGGTGAGATGTTGAAATTCGCGCAAGACTTTGCGCGCCACCGCCGGATCGATCTGCGATTCGCCGCGCATCGCGCCGCGCACGGCCGCAGCTAAATCTTGCGACGGCGTATCCTTCAACAAGTAGCCGATCGCTCCGGCGCGAATGCCGTCGAACACCCAATCATCTGTGTCGTAAGTTGTGAGGATAATGATCTGCGTCTGCGGCCGAGCCGCCACAATTTGGCGTGTGGCCTGAATGCCGTTGATGTTCGGCATCTTGATGTCCATCAGAACCACGTCGGGGTTCAGCTGCTTCACCAGATCAATCGCCTGCGCGCCGTCAGCCGCCTGACCGACAACTTCCAAATCCGGTTGATGATTGAGAATGATCGTCAAGCCGGTGCGGATAATATCTTGATCGTCAGCTAGTAATACGCGAATCTTAGACATGCTATTCCCCGTGCTCCCGTCGGGTCTGCGGCCCGACGGCATTTCAGTCGGCGGTCACAGACCGCCGGCGAGCAAATCTACTTCAACGCCAGCATCAACGAAACCCTAGTCCCCTGCCCGATTTGGCTCTCGACATTGAACACGCCGCCGATCATCTCGGCCCGCTCACGCATGCCGGTTAAACCAAAGCGTTCGTCGCTTACTTCAGTTTCAGAAAAACCGCGGCCATCATCTGAAATGGATAGTACTAATTTATCAACTTGCGATTCAAGCGCCACGCGCACGCGTTTGGCATCGGCATGCTGCTCGATATTATTGAAGGCTTCTTGAGCGATGCGTAAAATCTGCCCGCCGATGTCGTTCGAGATCGCACTGTGTGGTTCAGCAATCTGTAGAACGATCTGAACGCCGGCGCGATCACCAAAATCGTTCGCGGCACGTTCGAGCGCGCGGGCTAAACCCAAATCTTCAACTGGATTAGTCCGCATGTCAACAATGGCTTGCCGCGCCTCTTGCAATCCGGCTTGAGCCAGCGATCGGGCTTTAGCTAATTCCGATCGAGCGGTCGCCGGCTCAGCGTCCATCAGTGTATCGATCGCTTCCGTCTGCACAACTAATCCAGCCAGCGAATGCGCCAGCGTATCGTGCAGATCGCGCGCCAAGCGATTGCGTTCACGCGCCGTGGCCAATTGCTCCACGGCGGCGGCTTGTTCACGCAGTTTCGTATTGGCCGTGAGCAGCGCCGTCGTTTGCTTGCGCTCGTGCTCAGCCAAGAGGCCGACAATATAACCGATGACGATCAGCAACAATACACGCTGAATGATGTTAGGCAAAACAAATGCCAGCGGCTGAATCTCAGTCCGAAATCCTTCCCGGCTGCTGAGCACTAAAAAATTGCCGCTCAGCGTTTCAAGCACCGAGCCGATCGTTAACATGATAGCGGCAAAACCCGCGGTCAACCATGCGCCCCGTCGACCATAGACCCACGCGCCCAATACCGTTGCCACTAACAATAAAAAGAGCGGCTCGCCGAAGCGCACTTCGAGTGGCGCGCCACCCGGACGCTGGCCGCCAAATGATCGCTCGAATTGAAAGGTTGGGCCGATAAGTGCCGGCAGCGAACTTTCGATCACCTGCGCGGCGATCGTCAAGCCCAGGCACAATGGAAAATAGTAGCGGCCAAGTCGGCGTTCAAGACCGGGCAGCATGACGATGAGCCAGACGATGGCCGTGGGCACGGCGACGATCAACGCCGACAAGCCAAGCGTTGATCCAAAGCGAATCCACAAATACACTGCGCTCACGAGTGCGGGCGCAAGATCGATCGACAACATGATGCGCAGCAAGCGCACGACTGTGTGCTGCGGCGTAGCGGTATCGATCGATGGCAGAAGGCGGCTCATATCATGCTCTGGCGTGAGGACGCATCGCAATTTCGATCGACTGCGATCATACTATAAAATTAATTGGCAGGGGGCTTGTCATTCTTAACCAATAAACCTCAACAGTAATTTGCCAAGCGCCCTGCCAATCACACAGTTCCTCGTCAGCTTATCGCCATCTACCCAGTTGGATTACTGCCCGTGTTCGGCTGCTGGCGAGGAGCGAACTGGGCAAACACAATTACTTTCGCTGTGATCTGATTGCCATTTCGATCGCCCCAGACTGTCACGCGACTGTTGGCGGCCAACTCACTGAGCGAACTCAGTGTCACTTGTTGCTGAATCGATCCGCTGGGCGGCTGTCCGTTTTGAAAATCCGGACGCGGGGTTGTATCTATATAAATGACCGTGTCGCTCGTCACAATCACTTCAACATCCGGCGCGGGCGTATTTGCCAGTTGAGCAGGATCGGGTGTAGTGCCCGGCCTGAAACCTCGACCGTTCCGCTGACCGACAAAGACGCTTTGACCGTCGACTCGCACGACAAAACCATTTAAGTCCGCCGGCGTTGTCGGCAGTTCTTTAGCGGGTGTCATCTGAAAATTGCGGCCGCCACCCGGTCCGCCAAATTGACCGTCGCTTGGACCATC
>JBGQGR010000536.1:0-2959 GCA_041497495.1 Anaerolineae bacterium
ACCAAGCAAACGCCCGTCGTGACCGTGAACGCAGGGCTGGCGCTCAACCGGCTGGGACAGACGCTGCAGCTGGCTGAAGCGGTTGATGTGGCGTTGGTACGCCCACCCGCCAACGGCAGCACGGCGGCTGTCACCGCACTGTTCTCCGACTGCCAACCGTCGCAACAGGGCCCCTATGTGGTGGGCAAAGGCGTCTATCTGCTGACCATCCAGCCCGCAGTTGGGACAAATGGCAAAGCGCCGGTCAGCGGTCTGGGCAATCTTGATGCCGCTTGCAACGCCAAATATCAAATCGACGGCGTGCAGTTCCGCTTGATTCAACTGCCGATCATGGCCGGCGATTTAAACGACGTGGCACACTTGCGTAACCGCCTGGCCTATCGCTGTTTCGGCGCAACCGACGACGAGGTCGTCGCTTTCATGGTCAATCCCTTCGGGCCGGTGGTAACCAAATACGGCTTGTTGGACGATCTCCGTCCCGACTGTTTGAAAGATGACGAAGTGCCATTAGCGCTAATCTACTGGACCAACACGGGCGGCGTGGAATTTGTCGATCAATGGTCGGTGCGGCGGCGCATCACGGCCCGATCGGCCGATGCGGCCTGGCCGCTGTTTACATCCGAGCGGCGCACGGCAGAAGCCGAAGCCGCGTTCCTGCAATTCGAGGAGCACATCGAGCATATCCGCAGCAGAGAATCCAACCTCCAAACAATCAAAGCGGCCGATCGGTTTGAGTATCTGCCACCGGCCGGGCTGTTGCCTATTCACCCGAACTCAGCGGGCAGCTTCAACTGGTCAACGTTCCTTGGTAGTCTTGCGCCCGAGAGCCTGGATGTGACTGACGCCGCGTTGGTGCCGTATCTGATCCGGGAATCGTTCCACCACCAGCCGTTTTCGGCGACAGATACCTCGCTGGGGCGAGTGACGTTATATCGTATCCGTGAAAATGTTGAGGCCGTTCAAGCAGGCACGGCCAACCAACTCGTCATTGTATTTGCCCGGCCCGGCGTGGCCTATGGCGGAGTGACGCGGTTCGACTATGCGGCGTTCGACGTGAGCCGTTTTTAGTGAATCACATACCTTACGCAGAAACGGCATAGGGATGCCTCGCCTACGAACTGCGTAAGATGAGTGAAGCATATCATCAGAAAGGAGTCCGTCATGTCTTTTACACCTGATCCACCCTTCGAGAAGTTGCGAGGCGATCTTATCCGATCGAAAGACTGGAACGACGCCATCAAAGAAATTCAACGCCTGGACACCGCCAAGGTAAATAAAACGGGCGATGTCATGACTGGCCCGCTTAATGTGCAAGGAGCAATTCGCGCAGGCAACTCCGATTTGTATTTCACGGAGACCAACCACAATCACACAGGTATTGGAAACGCCAGCGGGTTCGCCGCCATCGAGAACGCAGCAGATTATGGTGCATTGATGATTCTGGGACGGGCAGGTACGGCTAAAGGCCGCTATGTCAGGTTGTGGGACTATCTTCAAGTAAACGGAAACATGGATGTTACCGGCCACGTCGGCATTGGGACAAGCACCCCACAGGCCACACTCCATATCAAAGGTAACGCAGGCATATTGAACATGGAGGGACAGGATCACACCTACATTCAGTGGTACCCACTTGGTGTCTCAGCCGGACGAAAGGCGTGGGTGGGATATGGATCAGCTGGCACCACCGCTTTTACAATCCAGAATGATGCTGGCCGCATGCACATTTACGGGACTGAACTGCTCTATCTTCTGAATACGAGTGGCGTAATTATCGGTAGAGAATGGGGTGGTAACGGTAATCTGCAAGTGCAAGGCACCGCATCAAAGCCCGGCGGCGGCTCTTGGAGCACACTGTCCGACATCTCTTTGAAAAAGAATGTCGGTCCCATGCAAGGCGCGTTGGGCAAATTGCTGCAGCTGCGGGGTGTGACTTTCGAGTGGAAGGAACCCCAGCAGCAAGGCAACCTGACCGGCACGCAAATGGGCATGGTGGCACAAGAGGTCGAGAAAGTATTTCCCGAATGGGTAGAAGAGGGATCAGATGGCTACAAAATCCTGTCCATTCGAGGTTTTGAAGCGCTGGTTGTCGAGGCGTTCAGAGACCTTAACGCAAGAGTCAGTGCCCTGGAGACCTCGCGAGAGTAAGAGGAGCATGCGATGCGTGACCAATTGGAAAACCGGCTGAAAGAACTCAAGTCCGAATTCGAACTCGGTCAGAGCAAACTCGCCGAGATTGAGGCGCAGGCGGCCAACCTCCGCAATATGTTGCTCCGCATCAGCGGCGCGATTCAGGTATTAGAAGAGGAACTGGGCAAGGCCGCGCCACGGCAAGACATCGATCAAGCGCAGCTGGTACCGTCCGGCAATGGAACGGCCTAGTGGATGGCAATTTCTCGTCAGCGACCCGTGACCAACTGCGGGTGAACAGGCTACATATCAAAACTGCCAGTTCTGATCGGCTAGCGGCGCAGCTGAGTGCCGCACGTTTGTTCAACACCTTATCGCTGCAACCCAGCGGACTGCCATCGGCGGCGATTCTGTGCATTCGATCGCTACGCGATCCAAGGCCTGGTTCGCTGCACTTGCGACGCGATGATGTGCGCGCTTTACGAGCCTGGGAGGAGGCGGTCAACCACGCGATCGATCAACTGGCCCATCAAGCCGTCCGCCCGATCGAGGGCGCAGTGCCGGCGAATGCTGAAGCCGTGTTGTTCGCCGATCGATCGGAACTGCTTGCTTGCCTGGCCGCCGATTGGTGCGCGGGCGTGGTGCGGGCGCAGTGGTGGTGGCAAAACTTGCTACGCCACGGCGACACCAATCGCGCGATGATCGACGCCTGGCTGGAAACGCCGGAATACATTCCATTGGCACTTCATCGGTTGGCCGCACGACGACAAGCGATCTCTTTCGTGCAACAGCTGAGCGGCGATCACACACGCTCGATGCTGAAAGCATC
>JBGQGR010000537.1:0-2959 GCA_041497495.1 Anaerolineae bacterium
ACTCTTTTTGAATCGATGCCGCGCTTGATCAAATCAGCGGCGGCTTCGTGCGAGGGTGTGCAGTAGCGATCGATTGCAGGGTGCGGCCAATAAGCGTGTGCGCCGTAATCGCTGATCATGCCAATGATTTTGTATTCCGAATCGCGTTTGTAATGCGCGGCGATCAGCGCGGGCAGGGCGTGTGTGCTGACGATGGCGTCGGGCCGGATCGCGTCGATCACCGATCGGATTTCATGCGCGACCGAGCCATGCCGCGCTGTCCAATTCGTGATCGATCGAACCTGACCGCCCGACCAGACTTTGGTATATAATCGCGGAAAGATTACGGCGCTCAACGAGTTCGTTGTATTCATGATCGAACTAATCAGGGTGCTGTGATCGGCGATCGGATCGCAGCAGATCACTTCGGCGTTGGAGCGCGATCGTAACGCCGTTGCGATCGCTTGTGCGCCAACTTGATGACCGGAACCGATCGATAGATACATGACCAAAACTTTGTCCATCGGCTTGATGGTAACCGAGGTGTCAGGCAGAGTCAAGCGCGTGCGGTTGCCTATTCAATCTAATTTATGCTAGAATACGAGCACACACGAGCAGGCAATTTCAGCAGAGGAGCTCAGCATGGAAAAGATCGATATTCTTAAACGCACGGACATCTTCTATGATTTGACCGGCCCGCAATTGGAGATGATGGCTTCGTTGTGTGAGGAGCGATCGGTGAAGCTGGGCGAGATCGTTTTTGAAGAAAATTCGAACGGTGACGAAATGTTTGTGATTGCGCGCGGCTCGGTGGAAGTGCTGGTCGATCCGACGATTGTCGGCGGACCGTCGGCGAAGAAACGCAGCACCGGGCCGGTGACGATTGCGACGCTGCGCTCCGGACAATCGTTCGGCGAAGTCGCGTTGGTCGATCAAGGGTTGCGGACGGCGGCGGCGCGCTGTGCGGATATGGATACGCATCTGCTGGTGATCCGCCGCGCCACGTTCAACAAGTTGTGTGACACGTATCCCGAGTTGGGCTATCGCGTGATGCGCAACATTGCGGCCGATCTGGCCTTCAAGATTCGCGGCAGCGATCTGGCGATCCGCGAACAGTTGTTGTGGCGGCCACGGCCAACTGGCTGAACAGTCCTGCGAGGCTTATCTAGCCTCGCAGTTTTTTTATGGCGGATTGAGTCATGCACGCAGAGATTATTGCAACCGGCAGCGAATTGTTATTGGGCGAGATCGTCGATACGAACTCGGCGTTCATCGCCCGCCAGCTGCGCGAGATCGGTTTGAACCTTTTCTATAAAACGATCGTCGGCGATAACGAAGAGCGGATGATCGAAGCGCTGCGGATCGCGCTGAGCCGATCGGATGTGATCATCACGACGGGCGGCCTCGGCCCGACGGTGGATGACGTGACGCGGCTCGCAGTCGCGCACGCGATCGATTCTGAATTAGAGTTTCAGCCCGCCTTGCTGGATCAGATCGAGGCGCGCTTCCGCATGTTCGGCGCGCCCATGAGCGATAACAACCGGAATCAAGCCTTTATCCCGATCGGGGCCATACCGATCGAGAATCCAGTCGGTACCGCGCCGTGTTTCATCGTCGAGCATCACGGCAAGTTGATTATCAGTTTGCCGGGCGTGCCGCGCGAAATGGAATATCTGATCGATCACGCCGTCATTCCATTTCTCAAAGAGAAACTGGATCTGCATGAAATGATTGTCGTGCGCACACTGCATGCAGTGAGTGTGGGTGAGAGCCGCATCGATATGGCGATTGACGATTTGGAGAAGATGACGAATCCCACGGTCGGTCTGTCGGCGAAAGCCGGCCAGATCGATATTCGAATTGCGGCCAAGGCCGCGACGCGATCCGGTGCGGAGCGCCTGAATGCCGAGGTTGAGCAGCAAGTGCGCGAGCGAGTCGGCGAAAATATTTTTGGCTCGGATGAAGATGTGCTGGAAGGCGTCATCGCTGGACTGTTAGCCGATCAGCACACCACACTCGCCAGCGTGGAACTTGGTACAGGCGGCTGGATCAGCGGTCGATTGTCGGGCGCGCAGAATCAATCGTTTCGCGGCGGATTGGTGCTGTCGGATTACAAGGCGCTGCATCGATCGTTAGCGAACGCGCAAGATGAGGAAACGAATCAAAGCGCAGTCATCGAAGCGGCTCGCGGCATTCGCGATGTGCATAAGAGCGATTTGGGTCTGGCGGCGATCCTGCGTGAGTCGGCGAATCATCAAGGCTTGAGGTTATTTGTTGCGTTAGTGATCCAAGACAATGTAGAAACTCTGCTGCGCGGCTTCGGCGGACATTCGGGCTTGGCCGCTCAATGGGCGTCGAATATCGCCCTGGGTTTGGTGTGGAAGTTTTTGAAGGCGCGGGACATTGAGGAATAGAGGCCGCAAATGCCAGGTGGCAAGTTGCGAGTGGCAGATGGCAAGTTGCAAGTGGCAGATGGCAAGTTGCAAGTTGAAAGAATCGCAGAGTGTGGCTCTTTTTGTTTTAAGGTAACCTGAGTTGATAGCGCGTAATTTCAACTTGCGCGAAGGTAGCATGATAAGTAACCGTACCGTGCGTATCCAACCATTGCCGCAAGAGATGCCGTCGATCCCACATCTCTTCTTCGGATAAGACTAACCACACGCTCTGTTGATTCTGAAATACAACTTCCAGATTCTTGAATACAGTGTCAGCATTGTCCCGATAGCCGTTGTTGTTGCCAGGATAATTTGTGTACGGCCCATCGATCGGCCGATAGGGTTGCTGAAAGTAATAATCGAAGGTGTAATGTACGTACGGGATTTGAAAGACGATTGCCTCGCCAGGTTTGATCTCACGCTCGATCGCTTGAGCGGCTGATCGGAAGTCTGATTTGAACGGCGTGGTCGCCTGCGCGTTGAGACTGAGTGTGCTGACGAAGACTAATCCGATCAGCGCAGCTAAACCGATCAGTTTCCAGACC
>JBGQGR010000538.1:0-2955 GCA_041497495.1 Anaerolineae bacterium
ATTACTCAATCACCGACGTGCTGGGCATTAAGGAAGACAGCTTAAAGTTGTATCGTTACGAAGGCAATCTATTAGGTTGGAAACGTATCGGGTTTAGGCCGGGCGAAACGCAGACACTAGACATCGACAATAATCTCTTGACAGTCGTCTTGAAAGGCTTCAGCCGATTCGGCAAGATGGGCGGCACACAGATCTACAACACCTTCTTCCCGATTGTGCTGAAGAAAAATTGAGGATTAGATCTGCAGTCGTAGGGGCGAGCCTCGTGCTCGCCCTTTTTGTTTCTTGGGCAGGCACGGGGCCTGCCCCTACAATTTATCTTAATCGATCGAGCGCGGCTTGCGCTTTGGCTTTTTCTTGCGGCAGTTCCAATTTCTCGAAGAGGCTCACCGCCGCGTTGAGTTCTGTCCGCGCCCGATCGATCTGGTGTGCCTCGACGAGCGCCAGCGCGAAATCGCAGCGCGCCGAAGCGACATCGAACTCGCGATTCAACTCCACTAACACTTTGACGCTCTGCTCCAGATGCAGCACCGCCGCATCGAGATCGCGCTGCCTCAGATAGGCATTGCCCATCACGCGATAGATGATGCCCGCTTCTTTGAGATCGCTGATCGTTTGGGCGCGCGTCAAAGCTTCGCGCAAGATCGACAGCGCTTTCTCGGGCTCGTTGTTTTCCAAATGACATTCGGCTAACTGCCGCTGGCATTCCGCTTCGCTTTGGCTCGCGCCGATCTGCCGCGCGATGAACAACGCCTGCTCCAAATGATCGATCGCCTGGGGCAGGTCGCCCTGTGTGCGGTAGACCTCGCCCAGATTGATGTGGCAATCGGCGATGCCCATATTATCGCCGAGCCGTTCTTTCATCTCGAGGCTGCGCTGATAATAGCCGATGGCCTGCGGATAATCACCGCGCAGAAAATTGATCACGCCCAAATTTTGATAAGAGGCCGACTCGCCCCACGTGTCGCCGAAGCGCTGCATTGTTTCGAGGCCGCGCGTGAAATACTCCGCCGAGCGGGCCAGATCGGTCTGCGAATAAATGACTGCCAGATTGTTGTAAACTTTGGCCGCGCTGTAATCATCGCCGATGCGCTCCAGGATCACCAAACCGCGATCGAAATGATCGATCGCCTGTTCGGGCTGGCTGAAGCCTTCGTGCGCGTTGCCCAGTTCATTGTGGGCTCGCGCGATGTCTTGGTAATAGGCGGTGTCTTCGATGATCGCCAGCGCCTGTTGGCCGGATTCAATCGCTTGATCGAATTGGCCCTGTTCGTGATAGATGCGGCAGCGCAGCGTGAACAGCCGCGCCAATTCCACCGGGTCTTCTTGGTTATGCGTGAGCAAGTTCAGGCTGATCGCCGTGCTGTTCAACGCGCCCTCGTAATCGCCGCGCTTTTCATACACTGCGGCGATCCGCCGATATAGATCGGCTTGATTGTGCGGTTCCGTCTGATAGGTCACTGCCTGCCGATAGTGTTTGAGTGCGGCTTCATATTCGCCGACGTGATACAGCACGTCGCCCAACCCTTCCGCAATCGCGATCTTGTCTTCGAGCGTGCCGAGTTCATCGACCAAGGCTTCGGCCTGTTTGTAGAAGTTGATCGATTCTTTGTTGGCGTAAGCTAATCGGGTTTTGTCGCCCGCTTTAATCAGATAAGTCAGCGCTTTGGCTTGATCGTCCGATAAGTTGTAGTGATAAGCCAACAACTCATAAACTTCCTCGCGTTTTTGATCTGCATTAAGTTCTTCCAACTGCCGGCCGACTAAATGGTGGTACACGCGTCGATCGCGGACGAGCAGACTTTCATAGGCCACATCGCGGAAGACGGCTTGCGCAAAACCGTATTCTAATTCAGGAATGCGAGTTTGTTCGCGAACGAGTTCGGCGCGTTGCAGTGAGGCGAGGCTGGTATCTAAGCGGGTTGCCAGTGCCGCCGCAGTTGCGAGCCAATGCAAGACCAAATATCGAAACGTGCGACCGACGACCGAGGCGAGTTGCAAAGTTCGGCGCGCGTCGTCAGCCAGGCGATCGATGCGGGTCATGATGATCGCTTGCAGTGAGTCGGGCACCGATTCAAGCGTGATGTGGCCCGCGATGCGCCAGCGATTCTCGATCGGGTCACGCACGATCGCGCCCGCATCGATCAAGGTGCGGATGATCTCTTCAATGTAAAACGGATTGCCTTCAGCGCGCGCGAGCAGCTGCGCCAAAGCGATCGGGAGTTGCGGCACGCTTAATAAATTGCTGACGAGCAGTTCGTCTTCGCCGGAAGTAATATCGAGCGGCCGCAGCGTGATTTCGGTATAGCGATGCGGATAAGATCGCGCGGCGAGTTGGCCCAACGCCCAGCAGCCATGCGATCGATCGGGGCGATAGATCAGCCCGATCAGCGCCGGGGCATGATCGGGAATGGTGAGGCAGCGTTCGAGCAAAGTGAGTGACGCGCTGTCCGCCCAATGCAGATCGTCGAAGATCAAAATCAGCGGACGGCGCAGCGCCATTTGTTCGAGCAAGGTCGCAACCGCGCGAATGACTTGCCGCTGCAAGGCTTCGCCTTCGAGATATGCGACGCGTTCCGCGAGCGATCCGCTGAGCGGCAAACTCAAAAAGTTGGCGAGATACGGCAGAATGTCTTCGCGTTGATCAGATGAAAACAGATCGTCGGTGTGCTGACGCAGTTTGGTCCAGACTTCCACTTCGGTGTCGGTTTCAAAAATGCCGAGCGCGGATCGAATGACTTCGTTGAAGGCGGCATAACTGACGCTCTGCGTGTAAGATAAACAGTGACCTTCCAGCCACGTGAATTGACTCGACGGCAGTGCAGCTGCCGTCGCAACCTTCTTTTGTTTGGGGGGCAATTGGACTGCCGCAACATTCTCCGCGATCTCCGATCGGATTTCGTTGATCAAGCGGCTTTTGCCGAGGCCCGCTTCGCCGATCAAAGAAATGATGGA
>JBGQGR010000539.1:0-2953 GCA_041497495.1 Anaerolineae bacterium
CGTCGCAGATCGATCAGGATGTCGTCGAGCACATGCACGCCGTTGTGCAAAAGCGCCGAAGCGATTTGCGAAACTTTCGCGCCAACCATCATCGACTTCAAGACATCTTCCGCGGTATGCACGCCGCCCGTGATCGCGAGATCGGCTTTGATGTTGCCGAACAAGATCGCCGCCCAGCGCAGGCGCAGGCGCAGTTCATATGAACTGCTCAGCGTCAGATTCGCCACAATTTCCAGATTCTCCAGATCGATGTCAGGCTGATAGAATCGATTGAACAACACCAGCGCATCGGCGCCCACTTGATCGAGCCGCATCGCCATATAAGGCAGTGAACTGAAAAAGTGCGTCAGCTTCACCGCGACCGGAATCTTGACGCTGGCTTTGACGTGGCGCACGAGATCGAGATACATCTGCTCGACGCTGGTGCTGCTGATCGATGGATCGGTCGGGATGAAGTACACGTTGAGTTCCAGCGCATCGGCCCCGGCTTGCTCGATCAGCCTGGCGTAGCGAATCCAACCGCCGTTCGATACACCATTCAGGCTGCCAATGATCGGAATATGAAGCGCGGCCTTCGCTGTGCGGATGTGCTCCAAATATTCCTGCGGCCCCAGATTGTAGTTTGCCAAATCGGGGAAGTACGTTGTCGCTTCGGCGTAGCTGTCCGTGCCGTACGATAGATAATGGTCGAGCTCGTGGCTCTCATGCGTGATCTGTTCTTCAAACAGCGAATACATCACGACCGCGGCCGCGCCGTGATCTTCCAGCCGCTTCAGCGTGTCGATCGATTTCGACAGCGGTGAAGCCGACGGGACAAGCGGGTTCTTCAGATTCAAGCCGAGATATTGAGTTGAGAGATCGATCATGGTGTCCTCCGTTGTCTGATTTCCCCTCGCCTGATGACGTTCATTTATCTTGTTCCATTCTCAATGGAATAGAGTCGTCAGGGGTGGGGTGTCATTCCTTTGAACCATCACCGTTCGTCGAGAACGACATCGCCGCCAACTGCTCGTAGGTCTTCCACTTCTTATTCACATCGTCCTGCGCTTCTTTCAGCAGTTCGCGCGCGACATCGGGATTGCTCTGCGTCAACATCTTGTAGCGCGTTTCGTTATAGATATATTTGTCCAATGACATCGCCGGCGCTTTCGAGTCGATCTGCAGCGGATTGTGGCCGGCCTTTGCCAGATCGGGATTGTATCTAAACAGCGGCCAATAGCCGCTCACTGTCGCCAACTTCTGCTGCTCCATGCCCTTGGTCATGTTGATGCCGTGCGCGATGCAGTGGCTATAGGCGATAACCAACGCTGTGCCGTTGTAAGCCGCCGCTTCGCTGATCGCCTTGATCGTCTGCGCATCATTCGCGCCCATCGCAATCTGCGCGACATAGACAGTGCCATACGTCATCGCCAGGCGCGCCAAATCTTTCTTGGCCAACGGCTTGCCGCCCGCCGCAAATTTTGCGACCGCGCCGCGCGGAGTGGACTTGCTCATTTGTCCGCCCGTGTTGGAATACACTTCGGTATCCAGTACGATGATGTTCACGTTGCGGCCCGAAGCCAGTACGTGATCGAGTCCGCCGTAGCCGATGTCATACGCCCAGCCATCGCCGCCGACGATCCATACCTGCTTCTCAACCAGCACATCGGCGATGCTCACTAAATTTTTAGCATCGATCGATTGATCATTTTTCAATTTCGATTTGAGCTGCGCGATTCGATCGCGTTGGGCGTTGATACCGTGATCGGATGACTGATCCGCCTGAAGCATTTGGTCGGCCAATTCAGCCCCGATCGATCCCCGCAGCCGATCGATTAACTCGGTCGCAAATTCGATTCGCTTATCGAGCGTGAGGCGCATGCCCAAACCAAACTCGGCGTTGTCTTCAAACAACGAGTTGCTCCAAGCCGGGCCGCGGCCTTCCTTGTTTTGTGACCATGGAGTTGTCGGCAAGTTGCCGCCATAGATCGACGAGCAGCCGGTGGCATTCGCGATGATCGCTCGATCACCATAGAGTTGGCTGATCAATTTAAGGTACGGCGTCTCGCCGCAGCCCATGCACGCCCCGGAGAATTCAAACAGCGGTTGCAAGAGTTGAGTGTCTTTAACGGTCGTTAAATTCAGCGTCGATCGATCGGCTTCAGGCAAGCTCAAGAAATAATCCCAGTTCTGCGCTTCGCTCTGGCGCAGCGGCGGCTGCGCCTGCATGTTGATCGCCTTCAATCGAACTTCACTCTTGTTCTTGGCCGGACACACTTCCACGCAGATGCCGCAGCCCGTGCAATCTTCCGGCGCCACTTGCAGCGTGTATTTCAAGTCTTTGAATTCTTTCCAGCGCGCGGGCGAACTCTTGAAAGTTTCTGGCGCGTCGGCCAGATATTTTTCTTCATAAACTTTCGCTCGAATGACCGCGTGCGGACAGACCAACACACACTTGCCGCATTGAATGCACACGTCCTCAGCCCACACCGGAATTTCCAACGCGATGTTGCGCTTCTCCCATTGTGCCGTGCCGGTGGGATACGTGCCATCGACGGGCATGGCGCTGACGGGCAATGCATCGCCTTCATCCGCGATGATCTTCGCGGTGAATTTCCGGACGAAATCCGGCGCGCGCGCAGGCACCGCTGGCTTCATCTCGATCGAGCTGGTAGCCTTCAGCGGAATTTTCACTTCGTATAGATTCGCCAAAGCCGCATCAACCGCCGCGAAGTTTTGCTCAATCACCGCTTCGCCGCGCTTGTAATACGTTTTCTCGATCGAGTGTTTGATCGCGGCGATGGCCTCATCTTTGGGCAAGACACCACTGATGGCAAAGAAGCAGGTCTGCATGATCGTGTTCACGCGGCCGCCCATGCCAGTCTGCTTCGCCACTTCGTAACCGTCGATTACGAAGAAGCGCAGTTTCTTGTCGATGATGTGCTGCTGCGTGTTGCGCGGCAAGCGATCCCAG
>JBGQGR010000540.1:0-2951 GCA_041497495.1 Anaerolineae bacterium
GATCGATCGATACTTCATCCGGCGAGCGCACTTCCGCCCAACCGGTCGATCCCAAGGCCGCTAGAATGATCTCGACTCGACGCGGCGATTCGAAATATTCGCGAATCCAGCCGCCGGGCCAAATCTCAAACGTCGGGTTGTGCAGCTTATACGTTTCGGAATGAATGATAGGCAATGGCATAATCGCTTCCTTTTTGGTCTTTCGTTGTTTGCCGTTCGTCATTCTGCATTATAATCAACTCGATGGACATTCTGCAATCACTTCGGCGTTTCATCAACAAGCACGATCTCCTTGAACGTGGATCGATCGTCATCGTCGGCGTATCCGGCGGACCCGATTCGCTGTGCTTGCTCCACGCGCTCAACATCCTTGCACCTGAATACGATATTCGATTGCATGTGGCCCATCTCAATCATCAATTGCGCGGCGAGCCAGCCAAAGCCGACGCAGAGTTCGTTCGATCGATCGCCGACCAATGGAAGTTGCCGTACACGATCGCATCACGTGATGTGGCGGCATTCGCCAAAGATCACAAACTCTCGATCGAGGAAGCAGCGCGGCAAGTGCGCTATGGTTTCTTGATCGAGGTGGCGTCGAAACAAGATAGCCACACGATTGCGGTTGCACACAATGCCGACGATCAAACCGAATCGGTGCTCATGCATTTCCTGCGCGGCAGCGGGATGTCGGGACTGCGCGGAATGTTGCCGAAAATCGGCATGGAAGGATACAGAATCCAGAAGCCGGGAGAAGTCACGCAGCACACGGCACGGAGCACTTATCTCATTCGACCGCTTCTCGAAACACCGAGAGATGTCATTGAGGAATATTGCCAGCAGAACAACTTGCAGCCGCGCATCGATGCGACGAACGCCGACACAGCTTACTTTCGCAATCGATTGCGTCACGATTTGCTGCCGCTGCTCGAAACGTACAATCCCAACATTCGATCGATCTTGCGGCGTACAGCATCGGTCATCGCGGCTGAGTTTGAAGCGCTGGAGACTCAGGTCGATACGGCGTGGCAGGAGGCAATCATCGAAAATGACGAAGCGGTTATCTTCGATTTGAAAAAATTCAAGACACAGCCATTGGCGATTCGTCGATCATTGCTGCGCCGATCGATCCAGCAACTTCGTCCGCCGCTACGCGACATCGATTTCGTGAACATCGAAGATTCGATCGAGCTGATCGAGCGCGGGGGAACGGGCGATAAAGCAACTTTGCCGCAACAGGTGACGCTGGAAGTCGGCTACGATACGATCACGATCTCAGATGTCAATGAGACTTTTCTTCCGGATTGGCCGCTCTTATCAGAAGAGGCAAGCACCATACCCATCGCTGTCCCGGGATCAACTCGGCTGCCAAATTCTCAATGGATCATGGAAGCAACAATCCTCCCAGAGGTCGAGAATCTACGAGAGGATATGTGGAGTGCTCATTTCGACGCCGACAGCCTATCGGGATCATTGAGCATGCGCACGCGCACGTCGGCCGATCGATTTCAGCCGCAGGGCATGCCATCGCCGATCGGGCTAAAAGATTGGATGATCAATGTTAAAATTCCGCGCGCCGTCCGCGATCGATTGCCGTTAATCGTCTCGGGCGATCAGATCGTATGGGTGGCCGGTTTTCGCGTGGGGCAACCCTTCATTGTTAGAGAAGATTCTAAACGAATTATCAAGTTGACTCTCAGAAAAGATTAGCGAAGGACTAGCGGTGCGCGACGAGTGAACTCACGCCCTCCTGCACTGCAACACACGCAGCGCGGTGCAAGTTTCACGTATCACGCATCAATTCATGGATAATCCCGACCTCATTCTTACTTCCCCAACTACTGCTGCCGATCGAGCTCATCTGAATCGCGGCTACGCAATTGCGATTACGGGCGTGACGCTCTGGTCGACGACCGGCATCTTCATTAGTTACCTATTGAAGAACTTCACGCTCGCGCCGATGACCTTGGCGTTTTGGCGCAACATCATCGTCATCATCGCCCTGGGCTTGGGCCTATTCGTCTTCAAACGCAGTTTGCTGCGCGTGGAGAAACGCGATCGATGGTTCTTAATTTTGTATGGCTTATCGCTGACATTGATGAATGCACTGTGGACTTTTTCAGTGGCATATAACGGCGCGGCAGTTTCGACAGTGCTGGTTTACGCTTCGCCGGGCATTACCGCTGTTGCGGGGAAATTCTTTTTCAATGAACGCTTGACGCGGCTGCGGATCGCCGCGGTGATCGCCAGCTTAATCGGCAGTGCTTTGGTCGCACGCGCGATCGATCCCGCTCAATGGAATTTGAATGCGATCGGGATCGTCATCGGCATTCTATCGGCTATTAGCTTCACGCTCTACAGCCTGATGGGCAAAATCGTTTTCCAGCGGCAGATCAATTCGTGGGCAGCAACATTCTATGCCTTCGCCGTCGCAGCTGTCGCGTTTGCCTTTACGCAGAACGGCGATACGATCTTATCGCTGGGCACGCATTACGATGGCTGGCTGATCTTGATCATTCTAGCGGTGATTCCGACCATTGGTGGATTCGGATTATATACAGCGAGTCTCGGCTACTTGCCGGCGGGCACCGCCAATTTGATCGCTGTACTAGAACCGGTCTTGACGACGATCCTCGCCGTCTTCTTGCTGAACGAAACTTTGCTGCCTATTCAATTGTTGGGCAGCGTATTGAT
Source organism: Anaerolineae bacterium (assembly GCA_041497495.1). Lineage (GTDB taxonomy): Bacteria > Chloroflexota > Anaerolineae > Fen-1058 > Fen-1058 > JBGQGR01. The sequence goes on from JBGQGR010000540.1 coordinate 2,692, forward strand.
CGTCGGCAGTGTGATCTCGCTGCGTGTTGAGGAGCAATAACATGGAACCCTGCTTTAATTTATGGCTCGAACATCGCGGCGTAGTGGTGCTGAGCGAATGGCGCGTCAATCTGCTCGAAGCGATCGAGGCGACCGGTTCGATCAGCGCCGCCGCCGAAAAGATGGAAGTGACTTATCATCGCGCCTGGGAAAAAGTGCATGAGATGGAAGAAGGTCTCGGCGCAAAGTTGATCGATGCGCAGGCCGGTGGCGCAGGCGGC
>JBGQGR010000541.1:0-2947 GCA_041497495.1 Anaerolineae bacterium
AAGAAAGTCATGGACGCATACAATCTAGCAGCGCAATTAGGCTTAAGCGGAACGCCATTCATTTTAGTAAATCAAAATCCATGGCCAAACGATCTCAACTATTTGTCGTATAACAACGTGGTCGGCATCGTCAAACTTTTTGCCGAATTGCCGCAGAAACAATTCAAGCAAGCGCCGGCCATGGCCATCGATGCCAAGAAATCGTACGTGGCGACACTCAAAACGGATCAGGGCGATATCGTCATCAAGCTCTATGCGGACACAACGCCGATCGCCGTTAACAACTTTGTCTTCTTAGCGAAGCAGAAGTGGTATGACGGGCTTACGTTCCATCGCGTGATCAGCGGCTTCGTTGCACAGGCCGGCGATCCGACTGGACTCGGCTTCGGCGGCCCGGGTTACCAATTTGCCAACGAGATCACTGATCTCAAGTTCGATCGTCCGGGCCTGGTTGCCATGGCGAATTCCGGCCGTGACGGCACGAATGGCAGCCAGTTCTTCATCACCCTCGCGCCGCAGCCGAGCCTCGATGGCAAGTACACGATTTTCGGCGAAGTGATCAGCGGCCTAGATGTGGCCAATAAACTGATCGTGCGCGATCCGCAGTCGAGTCCCGACACCAACGGCAGCGTGATTAACTCGGTTGAGATTGAAGAGAAATAGTCCACAGATGCGCACAGAGAAAAGCAGAGAAGGTTCTGGTGCGTATCTGTATAAACTGTTCGGCACTAAGGAGTAATGAGCATGGCTGACGCCCCAGTTTATCCTTTAGCCGACTTAACAGGGAAGATAATTAAGTGTTGCATGGAAGTCCATAATTTCCTAGGCCCTGGATTGCCAGAACTTACATTCCATAAAGCAACGCTTAAATAAATGCGCTGGGCAAATCTCCCTTTCATTTCTGAACGCGAAGTGAAAATTATCTACAAAGATGGGGATGTCCTAGATTTCTTTCGGCCCGATGTGATTGTTGATCAGAAAGTTGTGGTCGAATACAAAGCAGTTGATCAATTGACCGAAAGCCACGTCTCTCAGATTTTGACATACTTGAAAATCTCCAATCTACAAATTGGATTGCTGATTAACTTTGGTGAGCGAAAACTTCAGTTCAAGCGCTTCATCAACAAATATTTTGACCGAGCAAGCCTGCCAATCTGATAGTATAAAATAATCTGCGCGCATCTGAGGATATAATGCCCATTATTCAAGCCATCGTTTTGGGAATCATTCAAGGCCTCACCGAATATATTCCGGTCAGTAGCACTGCACACTTGTTGTTGGTGCCGTGGCTGTTCGGCTGGCAATATGATGCCAACACAGCGTTCATCTTCACGATTTTGATTCAATGGGGCACGCTCGTTGGAGTCGTCATTTACTTCTGGCGCGATCTCATATCGATCGCCAAAGCGATGATCGGCGGATTGATGCAGCGCAAACTATTCGGTTCGCCTGACGCCCGATTGGGCTGGTTCGTCGTCCTCGCAACGATCCCAGCCGTGATCGCCGGATTACTCTTTAAGAAATTCTTTGAATCGATCTTCACTCAACCCCTCACGATTGCAGTTGTGATGGTGGTAGCCGCCGGATTGCTGATCGCCGCCGAACGATTCGGCAGGCAGCAACGCGAACTTGAAGCGATGCAAGCCAAAGATGCGGCGATCATCGGAACATGGCAAGTCTTGGCGTTACTGCCCGGCGTCAGTCGATCGAGCGCGACGATCAGCGGTGGCATGTTCCAGAATTTTATGCGCGAACCCGCCGCTCGATTTAGTTTCCTCATGTCAATCCCGGCGTTGCTCGGTGCAGGCGTCGTGGCGATCAAAGATCTTCTAGAAGTGAAGGGCCTGTTAGGACAACTTGCTGCGCCGCTCGCTGTAGGGTTTGTCACGGCAGCGATTAGTGGTTACTTCACCATTCGCTGGCTGCTCGGCTTCTTGAAGAGCCGCCCGATGAATGTGTTTGCGATCTATCGCGTGATCTTCGGCGCGGTGTGTATTGTGGTCGCGGTTACACACCTTCGTTAAAAGTATGTCTGATCATTTAATGCGTAGTCCGTATTGCACGGTGCGTAATCGTTTACGTACAACGCATTACGCTCTACGTTTTATTTTCCTCATCGCGCTTGCGCTCGTCTTCGCCGCTTGCGCCGAAACCCCTCAGGCTACACGCACACCAGTTCATCTCTCGATCGGTGACGCAACTGAGCATACTACATTGCTCAACACATTGATCGATGCTTACGTGAAAGATCATGAATGGGTGTCCATCTCGCTCGAGCCGCTCACCCCGCCCGCGGCGATCGATCGCGTGCAGACTAGCCGACTCGTTCTTGCAGTGATTCCATCAACAGTCAATCCGCCAAGTTCGATCTGGATCAGCGGGTTCGGGTATGACTCGATCGTCGTCGTCGTGAATCCGAGTAATCCAACAACTGGCCTGAGCCTGGCTCAGCTGCGTGATCTGTTTCAAGGCAAGACCTTCGATTGGACTCCGTTCGGCGGCACGGGCGATGTGATCCCGATCAGTCGTGAAGCCACGGCTTTAACGCGGATTTTGTTCGAGGAACGTGTAATGAATAATCGGGCGGTGACACAGAATGCGGTCTTGCAGCCATCGTCGCGTAACGTGATCGACTTCGTGGCGAACACCCCTGGCGCAATCGGCTACGTATCGATCGTAGATGCCGACGCGCGCGTGAAGGTGCTATCGATCGAGGGCGTGACACCGAATCCAACGGCGGCTGCCTCGAATCAATATCTGTTGTCGGCGCCGATCTCTTTGATCGCGCACTCAGAACCGAGTGGCGATCTGCGCGAGTTTGTAGCGTGGCTGTTGAGCGATGCCGGGCAGAAATTGATCAACCAAGCGGGGTTAGGCCGAGTGCGATAAGAGATCAGCAAAAAAGAGGCGACTTCACTCAGTCGCCTCTTTTTGATCAACCAACTTC
>JBGQGR010000542.1:0-2922 GCA_041497495.1 Anaerolineae bacterium
CTGCCGTCTTCGCGCCGCTCGATCGCTTGGGTTTGATCGTGATCGATGAAGAACATGAAGCCAGCTACAAGCAGGAACATCGACCGTTTTATCATGCGCGTGAGGTCGCTCTGCACTTAGCGCGCTTGACGAATGCGACCGTGATCTTAGGCAGTGCTACGCCTGCACTTGAATCCTGGTCGCGCGCCCAACGCGGCGAGTTTAAGCTGCTGACTCTGCCCAGAAGAATCATTGGACACACCCAATCCATTCAAGATCAACAAACGCGTTATCACCTTGAAGCTAAATCGTTTCAACCGACCGATGTCGACGATGCGCGGTATGCCGAGATGCCGCCGGTCGATATTGTCGATCTGCGGGCGGAGATCAAGAGCGGCAACCCGCACATCTTCAGCCGCCGATTACAAAACGCGTTGGCCGATGTGCTGAATCGCAACGAGCAAGCGATCTTGTTTATCAACCGGCGCGGTGCGGCGACGTTTGTGCTGTGCCGCGATTGCGGCCACGTGTTGAAGTGCCCGCGCTGCGATTCGCCGCTGACTTACCATGAGCCGATCGATCAGCCACAGAAAGTGACGATGTTGATCTGCCACACCTGTAATCATCGTGAACCGCAGCCGAATGAGTGTCCCAATTGTCACAGCAAACGCATTCGATATTTTGGAACGGGCACGCAAAAAGTGGAAGCCGCGCTTAAAGAATTAATACCAGAAGCCCGGACACTCCGCTGGGATCGAGATACAACTTCGGGCAAGGATTCGCACGAAATCATTTTGCAGCATTTCATTCAGCATGAAGCAGATGTCTTGATCGGCACCCAGATGATCGCTAAGGGACTCGATCTGCCGTTGGTGACTTTAGTCGGCGTGATCTCGGCGGATACGACTTTGCATCTGCCTGACTTTCGATCGAGTGAGCGGACGTTTCAAGTGCTGGCGCAAGTGGTGGGTCGAGCGGGCCGCAGCATCTTGGGCGGACGCGCGATCATTCAAACTTATGCGCCGGACAACTATGCGATCGAAGCGGCAGCTCAGCATGATTACGAATCTTTTGCGAAGAAAGAGTTGGAGTTCAGGCAGCAGGCCGCTTATCCGCCATTCACTCGATTGGCGCGCTTGCTCATTCGGGATGCGAATGCCGATCGGGCGAAACGAGAAGCCGAAAAAGTTGCGACTCAACTAGACTCGCTGCTGACTCGCAGCGGCATCGCGCGTGATTCGATCATCGGTCCAGCGCCGTGCTTCTTTGCCAAGCTGCGCGATCAATATCGCTGGCACATTGCGCTCCGTCATCCCGATCCGGTTTCGATTGTGCGTGAATTGCGGTTGACTCCGGCTTGGCGAATCGATATTGATCCACTCAGTATGTTATAAACGACACCCCGTATATATGCTCCTCGGCAGTTGACAAATCTCCCTAAAGGTATAGAATCTCACCTGTAATTCTAGTTTCACTCAGAATTTTGGCAGAATATCACATGGCAGATCCTACAAGTGACGATTGGCTTTCATTACGCGCCGCATCCGATTTAGTCGGCGTGCATCCGGCGACGTTGAGGGCGTGGGCCGATCGGGGCCAGATTGCCAGCCAAAGAACGGCGGGCGGACATCGCCGCTTCCACAAATCGGATATCGAGCATTGGGCGCGATCGCGACGCGAACCGACGGCCAGCATCGAGATGTTGATCCACAATGCGATGGGCCGCGTGCGGCTGACGCTGGAGCAAGCCAACATGCCGTGGCTCACGCCACTCGATGCGGAGACGCGCGCGCAGCATCGCGACTTGGGCCGGCGCATGTTGGTGGAAATCGGCAGCGCGCTCGATCCGTCGGTGCAGTCTGACACGATCGTTTCATCAGCACGTGCCTTGGGCGCGGACTACACCCGCTTATCACGCGATCACAATTTGACGCTGGCGGAGACGGTGCGCACTTTTATGTTCTTCCGTGACACGATTGCCGATAGCTTTATCCAATTGGTCAGCCACTTGGAGACGGCCGCCGCGCCCGATTGGATTGCAATGAACCGGCGCTTGAACGAATTCACCAACGCGGTCCTGCTCAGCATGATCGAATCTTATCAACGACTGGAATCCGAAGCATGAACGGTTCATTAGATCGGCCGTCGACGCGCAAGCAGACGCCGCGCGTCCCATCGAATATTCTGTATGCGCGGCTGGTGCCGATTTCGATCGCCATCCTGACGATGGTGTTAGTGGTCATTATCGTGGTCGTACTTGTGTCACTGTTCGTGCCCGGCCCAACTTATTAGAATATAGGCGTCATCATAATCACCGAGCTGCAATAAAAAATCAGTTTAAGGAGAGACTTTCATGATCGTTCGCTTTTTACCCTTCGCTTCAACGCTAGTAGTATTTGTGTTCGCCTACCTGGTTCTGCGGCGCTTCGCTGAAAAAGGCGGCCTGCATCTGTTGCTGTGGGGCATCGGCCTGATCATGTACGGCCTAGGCACTATGGCCGAAGCGATCTTGGCCTTCACCTATTCGCCGTTCTTGATCCACATGTGGTATTTGTTCGGCGCGATCTTGACGCCAGCCTGGCTGGGTCAAGGCACCATCTATTTGTTGATCCGCCGCGCGAAAGTGCCCAACATCTTATTGATCATCTTGACCATCGTCACCATATTTGCCGCGATTCATATCTACGGTTTGGTGACCCATGATGAACTCTACAACGTCGGTCTACCGGTCTCGGCCCAGTACAAGACCGTGCTGGATCGCGCTCCGATAACCGGCGCACTTCTCGGTGTCTTTGCCGGATATGGCACGCTGGCTTTAGTCGGCGGCGCGTTGTACTCAGCCTATATTTTCTGGCGCAAGCGCATCATGCCGCAGCGCGTGATCGGCAATGTGCTGATCGCGATCGGCGGCCTCTCGCCTGCGCTGGGCGGCGTCTTAGTGAC
>JBGQGR010000543.1:0-2915 GCA_041497495.1 Anaerolineae bacterium
CGTGCCCGCTTACCTCGGTTACTTGGGTGGACGCGCTGTGACGCAAGTCGCCACCGAAACGCATTGAAACTATCATGATCGATATTAACTCGCGCCGCCGATTGAACTTCCTCGGCTTATCTGCTTCCGTGCTGGCGATCATCATCGGTGCTTTGCTGCTCATCCGACCGTCGATCCAAGCCCCGACGGTTGTTGCTGTGCCGACTAAATCATCGACCGGTTTGATTGGCCCGGCGGGAAAAACTGTTCGGGCCGGTGACATGGCCCCCGATTTCGAATTGGCCACGCTCGATGGGCAGATAATCAAACTATCGGATCTAAAGGGCCAGCCCGTGCTCGTCAACTTCTGGGCGACATGGTGCGGACCCTGCAAAGAAGAAATGCCGTTGATCGTCGATGCGTATGCTGCGCATCAAGCGAACGGCCTGCGCGTGTTGGCGATCGATACGACGGCCTTCGATGATGTGCAGGACGTGAAAAAATTTGTCGCAAACTATCAGATGACATTTGATGTACTGTTGGATATGGATGATTCGGTCGGCACCGGTTGGAACACACTTGGTTTACCCAGTTCATACTTCATCGATCGTACGGGCAAGGTTGTGGTAGTCAATATCGGCCAGATGACGGCCAGCGAACTCCACGCAAGTTTGAAACTGATCCTATCGAATTGAAAACTTATGGGTGATATTGAATGAAAAGATTTAGCGCGGCCTTACTCTTGATCAGTTTCCTGCTCTCAGGCTGTGGCTCCAATGCAGTAATCGCGCCGACGACTGGCTCAACGCCATCGATCGCCCCAACGGCCTATCAAGTTCCCACGGCCGCGCCCGTCAGCCGCAAGCTGCACGCCACTAATCCGTCTACAGTGAAATTGGCTTCCGGCAAACCACAGTTGGTTGAATTCTTCGCCTTCTGGTGAATTACTTGCCAGCAAATGGCGCCCATCGTGCATGGGCTGGAAGCACAGTACGTCGATCGCATCAACTTTACTTATCTCGACATTGATGATCCTCAAACGGATCAATTCAAGCAGGCCCTGAACTATCGTGTTCAGCCGCACATCTTTCTGCTGGACGCCGAAGGCCATGTTGTGCAAGCCTGGCTCGGTCGAGTTGACGAAGCGGAATTTGTCAGCGCATTTCAGAAAGTATTGAGCAATTAAAAACTAAAAGCGAGATCGCGGCGCAGACACCCGACCCTGCGCCTCGTTTTGTTTGTGATCAATGAATGCGACTATAATCTGCCTGAGATCCATTACGGTTGAAGCCTGACTCAAGATGCGAACACTAAAACTTTATCAACCCGCACTAATCGAAACACATCCTCTTGTGCTTGCGACGTCCGATATACCACGGCCCTCTCAGCGATCGATGTTGCTCCGCGTTCGATGCTGTGGCGTCTGCCATACCGATCTGCACATCGTCGAAGGCGATCTTGCGCCGAAGAAACTGCCCATTACGCCCGGCCATCAAGTTGTGGCGATTGTCGAAGAGATCGGCCGCGAGGTCACGCACTATAAAATCGGTGATCGAGTCGGTGTGCCGTGGCTGCATTCGGCCTGCGGCGTGTGCGACTACTGTCGGCGCGGCGAGGAAAACTTGTGTGACTCCGCTCGTTTCACCGGCTGGGACATCGATGGTGGTTACGCCGATTATTTGTTGGCCGAAGAAGATTTCGTCGTTCCAATACCAGCCTCGTTCAGCGACATCGATGCCGCGCCGTTGTTGTGCGCCGGCGTTGTCGGCTATCGATCGATCAAATTATCTGATTTGCATCCAGGCGAGCGCTTGGGCATCTTCGGCTTCGGTGCGAGTGGACACATCGCGATTCAAATTGCCCGTTCATGGAATTGCCTGGTCGATGTGTTTACCCGCAACGAGGAACATCAAGCGTTGGCAAAGTCGTTAGGTGCAGAGTGGGTCGGTCGGGCTGAAGAAAACCCACCGCATCAACTTGATCGAGCGATTATTTTTGCGCCATCGGGCACGCTGGTACCGATCGCGTTAAAGCATGTGCGCAAGGGTGGCACACTCGCGATTAACGCGATTCACACCTCGCCGATTCCGCAAATGGATTATCAATTGATCTACGGTGAGCGCACCGTACGCACTGTCGCGAATGCCACGCGACGTGATGCGCAGGAATTCATGTCGATCGCCGCGCAGATTCCAATCAAATCAGAAGTACAGACATTTCCGCTCGAAGACGCGAATGAAATTTTGAAAATGTTGAAACATAGTCAAATCAAAGGTGCTGCTGTGCTTATCCATGTGGCGTGAGGAAGCGGATCGCGGAATAATTTCTCGCTGATTCGCCGGCTCGCTTACTTGCTCTTCGTCAACAAAAGCGCGATAATTGGCCACAGCCAATCGGGGGATGCGACAATGAGTGGTACACTGGCGTTGGTCGGGGCAGGGGAATTTCTCGTTGCGATGAATGCGGTCGATCGGGCGTTGCTGGATCGATCGGGCGGCCTGAGAGTCGCCGTATTGCCCACCGCCTCTGCGCCCGATGGGCCGGGTGTGCCCGAGCGCTGGGCCAAGCTGGGCATCGAACATTTTAACGCACTCGGCGCACAGACCGATGGGGTGATGGCGCTCGATCGAGAAACCTGCAACGATCAATCTATAGCCGATCGGGTCAGCGCGGCGAACTTGGTTTATTTCTCGGGTGGCAAACCCGATTATCTGTATGAGACATTGGTCGATACGGCCGTGTGGGCTGCCGTAAAGTCAGTGTACGATCGCGGCGGCGTGATCGCCGGTTGCAGCGCAGGCGCGATGATCATGGGCGCGTACGTGCCAAGCTTCAAAATGCAATTAGGTCTGCCGCACATCGTGAGCTGGCAGCCCGCGTTTGGCTTGGTGCCAAACGCGATCGTCGTGCCGCATTATAATGAATTCCCAGAATTC